>JADFYW010000050.1 GCA_015232855.1 Fibrobacteria bacterium | reverse complement strand
ATTGCTATGATATATATGAAAAAATTATTCATTTCTACAAAATAGTACTTTTTGTTATTAAGCTTTTGATTCCGAACAAGTCGGAATGACTTGGTTTTTGGCGATTTTTTTTAACTGTTCATCCTTAAGTTGATGCGTATGGGACAAGCCGGAATGACAACTTCGGGAGTATGTAACATGAAAAAATTAAATGGATGCTTCACTAGGTTATTTCCAACGGGGGACGAAGGCGATACCTATAGCGAAGACTTCTCTTGTTTCTCTGCTGTCTATAAAACCCCCAATACACCCAGACAAGTACTTTACATAAAATGAGCATGATCGGTTTTTAGTAAACGGTATTACATATCCTGCTTTCAGGACAAGTGTATTGGTTTCATTGATAATAGGGTATCTTACCGGGGAGACCACGATACTGTTTGATGCACTCATAATATAGACCTCACTCTCTGTATTATGGATGCCCTCGAAAATAAAGTGGTCATAAATAGAAAGAAACAAATATCCCGTAGACAATAACTTTCTCATTTCATACGCAAGAAGCAGGCCATGGCCCGTGGCAGTTTCCAGGGAAGAAAGTTCAGGTGTGTTTTTTGAAAGAAAATAAAACTGATATTCAGTTTTCATGAAATGGGAAAGCCCAAAAGAATGGATATGGGCTGATGGGGAAATTACAAGTCTGTTCAATTGGTAACGGCGGTAACTGCCGTCATAAATTTTTTCAAAGGCATGTTTAGGAGTTTCTTCTATACCCATCGTAGGGTGGGCACTCTCATGATGTAGCGCTAAAGAAATCCAATAAGGCTTTTTTTCTTTAGATGTATACGGGATGGGGTACAACTGATGGGAAATGTTAACGATCCCTCTCCAGTTATGGTTGGGAAACAAACTCTGATTAAAGCGTGACTCGTTTCTTACTTCGATCATTCCCTCAGCGGTAAAGGGTTGTAAATGAAGTTTGTCACCTACACGAATAGATGGTGTGCCGTTGAATTCTAATCCCGTTTGGCAGTCAGAAATATCTGCCTGAAAGGCTGATGATAATAAGGGAATAAAGAGACAGGTAAATAATAGGATGCCATGCAGGTTAATGAGGAAAAACCTTTTGGCTAAATCGGGCATTTATTGTTTTGGAAGTGGTGTTGCACTGAGGGTAGCCAGTAAGGGTTGGCCATTCTGGAATTCCTGTTTCCGCTGTAAGGTACCTGTCTTTGGATTGTAATATTTAGAGATGCCGTGACGGACATCTTTTTCAAAGAGTGCGGATTCATAAAGTACACGCTTTTCAGAGAACCATAACCAGAGGCCATGCCTTTTACCCTCTTGAAACTTTCCTGACATGGCAAGTACCGGCATATTAATTTTTTTTGAGTCATACCAGTGGAATACTGATTGAGGTTGGTCATCCAGATAAATGGTTTGGGAGCTTGGTGCGCCTGAAGGGTAATAAAGCCAATGGTCTCCCTGTTTTTTTCCAGCCAGAAACGATTCCCTGGCTTTAGGAGTTCCGTTAGGATAATAATGAATGAGTGTGCCGGTGCCATTTTCAAAGAAGCCTTCTGAAAGAAGTTTGCCCGTACTGTCCCAGCTACGGCAGGTATCGTTTAATAAACCGTTGTTATAGAAATATAGACCTGTTACACGCTCTCCATCATACCAGGTTTTCCACTCCCCGTCTTTTTTGAGGTGTTCGTTGTATTGTCCTTGTTCATGTAACCGGCCGTATTTGTCGTAAGAAATATACGGACCAATTTTTCCGGTTCCTTTACAGGCGAAGGACTCTTTTAGTTTGGCGTTAGGATGATAAGTAACGGTGTAGCCGGTATCGTTATGAATAAAACACGAGGAGACGCTTTTCAAAACTCCTGTTGGATACCAGTACTTCCACTCACCTGTTTCTTTTCCTGATTTAAAGGCACCTTTGGATTTTAATTGGCTGTTGTTCCAATAGGTTTTCCATATACCATTTTTTTTGTCGCGTTTATACGGGCCTTTTGCAGATACTATTTTTTCTTTTTCATAATAATACTTCCAGGTATTTGATTTTTCTCCACGATTATAGCTCCCTTTTGATTTAAGTCCTCCCCTGATAAAATGGCTTTTACAATTTCCATGATAAAAACCGTGTTTTAGTTCTGTCTCAAAAGCGACATTTCGATTAAAGTGATATTCAATGTATTTAACCGGTGCTTTATGTGGCGAGAACAGGGATTTACGGTAGATACGTACTTTCTTTTTTCTCCCCTGTTCAAAGCTTTCTTCAATCTTTTCAGTATAAGAACAGCTCAGTAGAATAATACTGGTAAATGCTAACAGGCAGTAAAACCCTGTTTTAAATGTTATGCGTGAGAAAGTCAAATTCATTTTAACAGATCTTCTTTTGCAAAATAAGCACGGAAATTAACCGAATAATAAAGTGCAGGTCGATTGTGTTTTTGAAATAAAATACTCTTTTTAGCATAATAAGGGTGAATTATATTTGTGAGCATTTGCTGTGGTTATTCAAAAAAGTTATATGGATTACATTGGTTCATCAGTACTGACCAGGTTTTTTATGCCCTTCACCAAACGAGTAATATGATTATAAGAAAATTAATACCTGGATTATTGGTTTTTTTCATAGCCTGTGCGCCTGCAAAAAAGAAACTTTCTATAGAAGAAGAAGAGCGCAACACTATTTCTATTCACCCGGCCAGTACAGTCCTGAATGTGCCAAAGCAATTTGTAATCAAAGGTCATGATCTGCATTCAGCAGAATTGATTTGTTCAAAATCGGTCAAACTCCAAAATAAAATCGTGGATACTAAAGGTCGTACCATCAAATTTATGGCGACCATAGATGTTCTGGAAAATGAAGAGCCATTGGCGAAATATGGAGAACGCACCATCCAGGTTAAGAAATTAGAGGAAATTGAAACAGTTTTGATAACCATACTGGATGAAAGAAAAAAGTAATCCGGATCCTTGCCTGTAATTTTTTAATGTGCTTTGCTATTCTTCACTCTGTTAGGAAAATTTATGCGAAATTTTATTTCAGAAGTAGAACAATCCGTACTTGAAGGCGCCCCGCTTTCTGCTAAAACAGCGGAAAAGCTGTTTACAGCCAGGGGGTCTGATGTAATGTTTCTTTTTGCGTCAGCTAATCGTATCAGGGAGCACTATTGCGGGAATGAAGCTCATTTATGTGGTATTATTAATGCAAAAAGTGGCGCTTGTTCAGAAGATTGTATTTTTTGCGCCCAATCTGCCAAGCATCATACGGGTATTGATAAATACCAACTTTTGGATGCGGACGATATTGTTAAAGCTTCAAGAAAAGCCGCAGCAGACGGTGCCCGTTCTTTTGGTATTGTAACCGCCTGGAAGGGGCTCGATAAGGGTGATGCTTTGGAGAGTCTCTGCAAAGCGCTTAAAAAAATAAAACTTGAAAATACCGTTATGCCCGATTTATCCACAGGTATTATTAAAGACCCGGATGTCGCATACACACTTGCAGAAGCCGGGGCTGTGGAGTATAACATCAATCTTGAATCAGGGGAAAGCTTTTATCCTCAAATATGCACTACCCACAGCTACGAAGAAAGAGTACAGACGATTAAATATGTAAAAGCTGCCGGTATGCGTGTTTGTTGTGGTGGTATTTTTGGTTTGGGGGAAACTTCTGTTCAGCGGGTTGAGCTTGCTGAGACTCTTCGTGAACTCAAAGTGGATACAGTTCCGGTCAATTTTTATCACCATGTAGAAGGAAATGCGGTTGATGTTACCAAAACAACTAAACTTACTCCTTTTGAAGCACTCAAAATTCCAGCGGTCTTTCGTTTTATGCTGCCGGAGGCGATAATTAAAATAGCGGGAGGTCGGGAAAGTACTCTTGGTGAATTTCAGTCCCTCATGCTCCTTACAGGGGCGAACGCCACTATGGTGGGAAATTATCTGACAACTGAAGGGCGAAGTGCCTCTCAAGACCTGGAACTGATTAAAAATTCCGGATACACACTGGCCGAAACAGGCCTTTGATACTAAAATTATTGATATGATTACAATTGTTGATTATAAAGCGGGTAATCTCACTTCTGTGAAGCTGGCCTTTTATGAAATCGGCCAGGCTGCTGAAATCACCTCTGACCCGGAAAAGATAGCAAAAGCGGAGCGCCTGGTGTTCCCGGGAGTTGGTGCGGCCCGATCAGCTATGCAAAATATTGAAGACCTGGGTTTAAGAGGTGCCTTGAGTGGGTTTCTTAATTCAGGAAACCCTTTTCTTGGCATCTGCCTGGGAGCACAGATTATTCTTGAATCAAGTAAAGAAAATGATGGTACAGACTGCCTGGGCTTTTTGCCTGGTACCACAGAAATATTTCAATCAACAAAAGATGTCCCATTAAAAATCCCGCAAATTGGCTGGAATCAAGTCGATTTTAAAAAACACCATTTCCTGTTTAACGATATTCCGTCAGGAGTGGAATTTTATTTTGTGCACAGTTACTACCCTTTTCCTGCAAATAATGAAGATGTTTTTGCGACTACCGAATATGGTGATACCCGCTTCACTTCTGTACTTGGAAGGGATAATCTCATTGCCTGTCAGTTTCACCCCGAAAAATCCGGAAAAGCCGGTCTGCAGATGTTAAAAAATTTTTGTGGATGGAAGCTGTAATTATGCTGACTAAACGCGTTATTGTTTGCCTTGATGTCCGGAACAAAAAAGTTACCAAAGGTGTGAAATTTAAGGGTAATATTGATTTGGGTGATCCGGTTGATATGGGAGCCCAATATTACCATGACGGAGTGGATGAGCTCGTATTTTATGATATAACTGCCTCTGCTGAAAACCGGTCTATTGATATCGAAATGGTAAAAGGAGTTGCTGAGAATGTGTTTATTCCTTTCTCTGTTGGAGGAGGTATCCGCAATCTGGATGATATGCGGGACGTACTTTTAGCTGGAGCAGAGAAGGTAAGTGTAAACTCCCTCGCTGTTCAACATCCTGAAATTATTCGTGATGGGGCTAAAGCTTTTGGCAACCAATGTATTGTCCTTGGTATGGACGCTAAAAAAACAGATCTGAGTTCTCAGTTCCCATCTGGCTATGAGATTTATATAAATGGAGGCCGAAAGGCCATGGGGATTGATGCCGTTGAATGGGCTAAAAAAGCGGTTGATCTTGGGGCTGGTGAAATTTGCTTAAATGCTATTGATACTGACGGAGTAAAAAACGGCTATGAACTCACCATTACAAAAATGGTTGCTGACGCAGTTCCTGTACCGGTTATTGCTTCAGGTGGTGCGGGGGTGCCGTCCCATCTTGCTGAAGTACTCACAAAAGCGAATGCCGATGCCGCTCTCATAGCTTCGATGGTACATTTTGGTACCTATACCATCGAAGGCATAAAAAAAGAATTAAAAGAATCTGGGGTAAGTATCAGAGAAAGCTGGAGCTTATAATTATTGAAGAAATGGACCAGATTTTTGGTTGATTGCTTCTTGTTTTCCCTCAAATCTTTGGTGAAAGGTTCTCTTAGGGCTATCTATGAGGCTTTTTTAACCTGCTCATATGAGTTTTGCTTACATTCCAGGAAGGCTTGCCACTATACTTTCTGCAATTTGAGAAACTACTCGCTTATCTATATGGTAATTTCCAGTTTGTACTTGATTTTTTACCTGTTGGAAATGTAATTCCCGTTCTTTTTCAAGGTCTGTTGCTCCTGCCTGGGTATTCGTATAATTAACAGCTGTATCAGACAGGTTTATTTGATCTTTTGCTTTAAGAGTTGAGCTATCACTTTTCTGAAGAGCTTCAGGTATCCGGGAGCCCTTGTAGAAGAGTCTTTGAGCTATTGCTTGTGAGATTTGTCCGGTTTCCATAATATCCTGATTTAAATTGTTTCTTATTTACTTCATCGGAATATTTTATAAACCACTTTAACCTTTCCTCGAGGTTATTTTTAACTTTTTTATCTCTTTTGTACAGGTCTTTAAATTTTGGAAAAAGTCCTCTTATTTTTCTTTCCCTTATTATTGTCGCCATTAATGGTGATAAAATATACTTTTATGCCAAACAGTAATTAAGCTGCTGTAGGAAAATATTAGTTTTATGGAAAACACTCTTGCACAAAATATCATACAATCCGGTCTCGACAGGGGTGCGGATTTTGTTGAAATTTTTGAAGAAGAAGCGCGAAATGCCTCTGTTGTCTTCAAAGATAAGAAAGTTGAATCTGCCCGGGCCGGTACTGAATACGGTATTGGTATCCGCTTGGTGTATGGTTTTGAGGTACTTTATGGCTTTACCAGTAAAGCAAATGAAGAAGAACTATTAACCATTGTGCGTAGTCTCGCCCTTTCAAAGGGAATTTCGGCTGATACACAAAAACCACCGATTACTCTCGCACCGGTATCGGTTACAGATATTCATACGGTTACTCAGGATCCGCGTGTTGTGGGGCAGGAGCATAAACTTCCGTTGCTTAAGCGGGCTGATGAAGCTGCCCGTAATTACTCGACAAAAATAAGCCAGGTTTCGGTATCGGCCTCGGACATGGTCAGTGACATATATATCTGCAACAGCGACGGTCTGGTTATTGAAGATAGTAGAGTTCGTTCCCGGTTTTCAATTAGTGTTACTGCCGGAGAAAACGGTGATATATTTGCAGCGAGGGAAGCACCTGGTTCCATGCAGGGATTTGAATTCCTGGAAGGTCTGGATTGCGAAAAATACGCGCTTCAGGCAGCACAACGAGCAGAACTTATGCTTTCAGCGGGATATATTAAAGGCAAACAAATGCCTGTAATCATGGGTAATGGTTTTGGAGGTGTAATATTTCATGAAGCTTGTGGTCATCCTCTGGAGACTGAATCCATTCGTAGAAAGGCATCTCCTTTTATTGGCAAACTGGGACAGTCTATCGCTCATTCAAAAGTCACGGCTATTGATGATGGTACCATAGCAAATGGCTGGGGATCTTCAAATATTGATGATGAAGGAAACCCTACTCAAAAAACGGTTTTAATTGAAAACGGCATACTTAAATCATATATGTCAGACAAAGTATCAGCCTCAGAGCTTAACCTTCCGGTTACCGGTAGTTCCCGGCGTGAGTCTTATAAATACGCTCCTGTTTCGCGTATGCGGAACACCTATATTGCGGCAGGGACGGATAGCTTTGAGGATATGGTGACCAGTGTTGATGATGGGTTGTATGCCAAGAAAATGGGCGGCGGCTCAGTAAATCCCGCTACCGGAGAATTTAATTTTGTGGTAGAAGAAGGGTACATCATAGAGGGCGGTAAAATAAAAGGACCTGTACGGGGGGCCACATTAATAGGCAAGGGGCATGAAATACTCCCCATGATATCCATGGTCGGTACTGACCTTGAATTGGCAGCGGGTATGTGTGGTGCCAGTTCCGGCCTGATTCCGGCTTCTGTAGGGCAACCAACCTTAAAAGTTGATAATATTTTAGTAGGAGGGCGATAATGGATTTCAGCAGTGCCCTTGATTTTATTTGTAAAGAAGCCAAACGGCAGGGCGCCGACGATTTTGATGCCTTAGCTGGTGAATCAAATAGTATTGGTCTGGATTTATTTGAAGGTAAAGTTAAAAATACAGAAATTTCATCCAGCCGGGGTATCGGGATACGTCTTTTTAAAAACGGCTGTCCCGGTTATTCTTTTACCGAAAAATTTTCGAAAGAAGCTCTTGCACAAACGGTGAAAGATGCTGTCGCTCATACACTTCTTACCGGTCCCCTGGATCTGGATTTACCTGAGCCGGGAGTTTTACCTGAACTTGATCTGGAGCTTTGGAGTAATGAACTTGAAACGGTTAGTCTGGAGCAAATGAAGAAACTTGGTCTGGCATTAGAGGCCTCTGCCCTTGCAAAAGATAAACGAATCGCTAATATTCCTTATCTTGGTGTAAGCCGCTCTTCCGGATATTCCCTTATCTGTAACTCTCATGGCGTCCGTTATTCGGTTAAAGGTAATTCCATATTTGCGGGCCTGGGTGTGGTGGCCAAAGACGGCGATAGCACAAAGATGGGAATATATTCAAATAGTGCGCGCAGCATAGATGAATTTAATACGACGTTTATGGCTGAAACAGCGGTTGAACGTGGCATATCGCTTCTGGGTGCTCATTCAATTAACAGTGGGCGTATGCCGGTTGTTTTATCCAACAGGATAAGCCCGCAGATAATCTCTATGTTTACCTCACCTTTTTATGCTGAAGTTGTGCAGAAAGGTCAGTCCAAACTGGAAGGGATGCTCAATACGCAAATTGCGGGTGATAAAATTACTATTACCTGTAACCCCCACATAAAGGGATATCCTGGTTCACGGCTCTTTGATGGCGAGGGGGTTGTATCAGCACCTTGCCCCGTTATTGAAAACGGAATTTTGCGGAATTATCTCTACAATCTTGAATCCGCTAAAAAAGATAAGCGGCAATCCACAGGAAATGCATCCCGGGATTACAGTGGCCAGGTCGGAACGGGCTTTTCAAATTTAGTGATGGACAAGGGTAGTAGTACGCTCGACGACTTATTGGCAGCAAGCCCGGAATGCCTCTATATTACTAATCTTGAAGGAAGTTCTGGTTGTTCCTCTATTTCCGGAGAAATTTCTATTGGTGTTCAGGGTTATCTGGTTAAGTCTGGGAAAATTGTCCATCCGGTTGATGGAATAACGGTAAGCACTAACTTTTTTACTCTTCTCAAAGAGATTGACGGCTTGTCAAACGAGTATTCAGATACTCATTCGTCGGTAAAAGTCCCGGATATCCTGGTTGCGTCTATGCATGTAGCGGGGTAATAAAAACAAAAATGCCAGATGTTATAAATTTCTGCAATGTCAATTTTTCCTATACATCAAAACAGGGGCCGGTAAAGGCCCTTAATGATATCAATTTTCAGTTGCCTGAAGGTGCGGTATTAGGGCTCCTGGGTCCGAATGGTGCGGGTAAAACTACCTTAATACGATGTATAACAGGTTTGCTTGTGCCAGACGAAGGGACGATACAAGTTTTGGGCTCCCAACCCGGCCGGTCCATACTTTCTGATATGGGGGTTCTCATAGAAAATCCAGGTATCTACCGAAAAATGAATGCAATGGAATATCTTTCTTTTTTTGGGAGACTCTATGGACTGGTCCGTATACGGGAGAGAGTAGAAAATCTGTATAGTGAACTTAACTTTTCGCCGGGATCAGGGGCGATTGGGAATTTGTCCGTAGGGCAAAAACAAATGCTCCAGATTATCCGCAGCTTGCTGCATACTCCCCGCCTTCTCCTCTGGGATGAGCCCTTTAGTAATCTTGACCCAATGTATCAGCAAAAATGCATGGAGTTCCTGCAACAATATATAATCAAACACTCCGCGACGGCGCTTATAGCGACTCATCAGCTTTACCAGGCTGAATCACTGTGCACCCACTTTGGTTTTATTAAACAAGGAATACTCTCCTTTTCCGGTTCCAGAGAAAAACTTGAAAAAACAGTTTCATCTGTGACAGACCTGGAAGTGCAGCTCGGGTGTCCTTTTGAAAAAAGCAAGCTTGAAAACATATTAGCGCCTTTGGGGTATTCTTTTGAAGTTGGTACCATTACCGACTATCCAACCGCAGAAGGCGAAAGGGACAATGCTTCAGGGGAAACCCTTACCCATTTTGCTCTTAGCGGAGAAGGTCTGGATAAGAGAGCCCCGGAACTGATACGTGTATTTTGTGCTGCTGGCATGGAATTGGCCGCTGTGGTGCCACGGAAAAAAAATATTCATAAGGTATATGAGGAACTGGTTTCCCGATGAAAATGATATTGTTTCTTGCCCGCCATGAACTTCGGCTCGTATTAAAAGAGCCACAGTTTTTTATTCCTTATTTGCTGGTGCCTCTTATCACCATAGGTATTTATGGCTTTTTTATTTTTTCAAGCGGTACCACAGAAATGGAGAGTCTTTATATATCCAGGCTCACCGTTGTGTTGGTGGGAGTGTTGGTAGCAAGTATGTCACTTGCTCTTTGTGCGGATAGTTTTGCTGGAGAGAAGGAACGTAATACATTGGAAACCCTTCTTTGTGCACCCCCGGGTTTACGGTCTCTTTTTCTTGGAAAACTCCTTGGTGTAATGCCTTTTCCTATTCTTGCTGGTTGGGTGGGACAGATTGTGTTATTAGTATTGGCTAATGTGCATTCCCCTGGAATTTGGGATGGCGGAGAAATATTTTCGGCTCTGGCGTTAACTCCGGTAACCGCGCTCTTTATAACTGCCATTTCGATATATATTTCACTCCGGACTTCTTCTGTTCGCAGTGCCGCTCAGCTCTCGGGTATTTTCGTTCTGGGATACTTATTTAGCGCTCAATTTATTTTTAACTGGTATTTTACCAGTTTTGTGCATGTTTGCGGGGTGTTAGGGGTGGTTTTGCTGGTTTCTTTTTTCCTTATTTTACTTAATATTAATACTTTTAAAAAAGGAATCAGTTAACGACTCATAAATCGGTATACACAACTCTTTTTATATACGAATACACAGAGCTAAGGCAGAAAATCCTATGAAACGTAATATCCGGAACATAAAAACAAGTTTTTGGGTAGATCTGGTTCTTTGTATTCTTTTTAATTTTAGTCTTCAAAGCTGCTACAAGCTAGAAGAACCGAAAAAAGTAATAGAAGGCGACACGATATTTCCCCTGTTAGAACTGAAGGATTCTACATCAATAGAGATGTTTGATGGTTCCGCTTTGGCCTGGTCTTTGAAAACTTCCTATATGAAACAGGAATCCGGTACCCGGGTTCTGTTTGGTCGCCCTATCCAGATGATCATGTATGATTCTCTGGAGCATGAAGCCGCCTGGGTAGAAGCTGATTCGGGGTCTGCCGATGAGAATATCACTTTTGTATCTGTCTGGGGAAATGTATATGCCCGGAATCGGGATGGGGCCTGTGTGGAAGCTGATTCCCTTATTTGGAAAAAACGCAGCGGTCAGATTTCTACTGAGGGTTGGGTCAAGGTAGTGTCGGAAGAGGGAGATACGCTTACCGGTGTAGGATTTATCTCAGATGACAAACTGGAAAACTGGAAAATATTAAGTGATGTGCGTACGGTTATCCAGAAAGTGGAAAAACGTATGCATGAGTCTGAAAAAAAAGACAGTACGGACGTTGACAGTATTGCTAGTGAGCCTTTTGATAGCCTGCCTGGTTATAGACCGGAACCAGAAGAGTAATGGCAAAAAAGTGACCATATTGGCAGGACAAAAAATGCGTAGGGAAATGATAAACCAAACAGAGAGCGGCCATCAAGAGATTGTTTCCAGGTGGGCTTCGGTTTTTTTTGCTTTCAGTTTTCTGCTTGGTTGTAGCTTATGCTTAATCCAATGCACTTCTCCTCCTTCTACTCCGGGAGGTCAGGCAAGGCCTGATTCCAGACCTTTTCAAAGTGATAGTATATCGGCTAAGAACAAGGCTCCTCATATAGAAAAAGCCGAAGAAAAGTCGCCTATTGTCACTAAAGCGGACTCCGCAATTAAAGTACTCAAATCTGACACTGCTTTAAAACAGAAATCTGAAGTAAAACGGGGAACTGCTGATAGCATTGTAAAAAAAACAGTACTCACCCATGACAGTCTTTCTTCGGATTCTTTAACACAAGTTGTGCAAGATACGATTGTACCTGATTCAACGGTAAAACAAAAAGAAAACAAGAAAAAGAAGGTGTATATGCCCCTTGTCTGTACTGCTAATCCTGGTTCAATTGAAGGGGCCGGGATGAGGGGCGAATATCTTTTGCAGGGGGATGTAAAATGTGATTACGGTCGTCTTCATTTTGAAACAAGTAATGCTATCTGGGATCGTTTGAGTAATGAAGTCACCTGTAATGGTGGTATGAAAGTTCTGGTAAACGGTTTGGTATTAACTTCAGAGACCGGTGGGTATAATCAGCGTACGTCCCTTATTTGGGCCCGGGAAAATGTACATGGTATCGACACCTCAGGCACTTATGAATTTGCCTCGGGGTACCTTACCTATGACCGGGAAACTCATGAAATGAATCTGTTGACGAACCCTGTGTTGCGGAAGTTTTATAAAAATGATAGTCTGATTATTGGAGGGGTAAGTAAACGGAGAATACGACGGGTGGACACCTTGTCTATTCGTGGTAAAAAAATAAGATACAATGATTCATTGAGAATTGCGTTTGCCAGTCCGGATGTACATATTAATCGTGGTCATCTGGATATTGTTTGCAGTAGTGCCACTTTTTACGAAAAAACGCAAAAAATAGAATTTACGGGTAATCCGGTGGCAAAGCTCAGTGATAGCGAAATGAAAGGGGATCTCATGTACCTTACACTGGACGGTGAAAAGGTTACGTCTCTTTCTTTGAAGGGTGAGGCAATTGCTGATTATCAGGAAAGGAAAAAAAGTATTGAAAAGGATATCTATCACCTGAAAGGCGATAGTATGTATATGAAAATTGACGAAGAAAAAATGGACTTTATCGAGCTTCTCAAAGACGGGCTCGCCTCCCATGTGACCACTACCGATACCGGAAAGGTAAACGAAATGACCGGTGGATTTTTGCGGATAAATTTTAAAGAAGGCAAGATGGATTCTGCTTTGGTTAAACGAAATGCCAATAGTGTCTTCTTTTATTACGACAAAGATGAATATAAAGGTAAGAATATTTCATCAGGCGATACTATTACTATTGTATTTAACGAGGGCAAGGTGGACGATATAAAAATCCAGGGACAAGTAAAAGGTACCTATCTGGGGCAACCCGCGAAAAAAAAATTATTAAAAAGTCCCAAAATTGACTCGACTCAAGCTCAAGCAGACCCTGAAAAAGGCCTGAACAATCTTCCCGATTCTAAGGAACGTGAATAATTATACGATAATAGCGACTACTGGCAAATGAGCAAAGATACGACTCCTGCGGTCTGGGGCCGTAACGATAGCCCACCCGTTGTTTGCATCAATAAAATGAATATTTACAGGAAAGCCTGGTAAAATGGTAGGCTATTGACATTGGAATTAGGGTTTTGGTCCATACCGTAACACCGTGGAGCTCCCATTTGAAATTATTGCTTCATGTTCTCCAAAGCCCGCAATGGTTGATACTGAAGCGCTGACATCGTTATTGTTTTGAATGATTTTCCAAGCGGTACCCCCATCAGTTGTTTTGTAAATTGTGGGAGTAGATCCTTGAGAATATGCCCAGCCCACACTGCCATTTACAAAGTGAATTGCTTTAATATCACCAGGGTTCAGTTTGCTGAGGGAAATACTTTCCCAACTTAATCCACTATTTGTACTGAAGTAGAGTTTGTCATCATCAGCTCCTGCCCAAAGAACTCCTGAGTTTGCTCTGTACAAACAGTTCACCGGGCTGCCCGCATTAAGAGCTTTACTCCAACTGGTACCCCCATTAGTCGTTCGGATGATATAGCCCGAATCTCCAGCAGCTACAGCAACGGTTGCCGACAGACTGATGACCGTGCGAAGTATACCGATAGAGCTGGGGCTTTTATCTTCCCAATTTACCCCACCATCCTCGGTTTTTACAATGATACATTGTTTAGTACCGTCAATAGTGAGGAAAGTCTTTACGCCGACAGCCCAGCCTGTGTAATGGTCTGAAAAATGTACTCCATAAAGATTTGAATATATACTTGCACCAGAAGTTGGCGTATACCATAAGGTGGCATTAGTTGTACGTAATATCTTGCCTCCGTTACCTACTGTCCAGCCTGTCCGGTAGTCATGAAAATACACTTCATTGAGGCCACCGCCTGAATTATTTTCATGTATCTTCTCCCATGATTTACCAAAATCAGTGGAGCGTATTACAGTTTCCAGGCTGGAAAAAACCGCATATCCGTAATTGGAAGGAAATACCATTGATTGGATGGATCCGCTCATTTTATTCATATAAGTTTTCCACCCGGCAACTGCGTAAATAACCCGTGTGGTGTCCGTTTCCCCAAAGGGGTCCGTAGCCCTAAAGACAATGGTGTCTTGTCCGTACCAGTTGGTTGATGGCTTGGAAATAGTTGCTATTCGGGTTGTGTTATCAATTAGTGCTATAAGGCAGTCGTCTCCGGAGTCGGACAAAACCGTATCTACCGTCCAGGTAATCAGGTTGTCCATATGGTCCGGGTCCGATACATAGTTGTCTAAAGACAGGCTGCTAAAGTCTGTCCGGAAATCAATGGTACTATTTGGTATGCTTGAGACTATTGGTGATTCATTTGTACGGGTAAGGATAATACTGTAGTTCAAAACGGTTTCACTATCTTCTGCGATTATTACTACGGTAATAGTATTTTCGCCCAGTACAGGAAGAGTTATGGGGTCCGATAGGGTGCCTGAGACTACGGTGTCTTCGTTTATAATAATGATTGCTTGAGGGTGAGTTGTATTTGGGGTTACAGACACAACCGAGTCTGTCCAGGGCAGTGAAACTGTATAATTGTATACACCAGAACTGAAAACCGGACTGAGTGTGCCTTTTGATACCAAAAGATCAGACAGACTGGCCTCATCGCTGGGTGTACGGTATATCGTAACCGTGTAAGTCTTTTGTGTTATGCCGTCTTGTGCCGTTACCAAAATAGAAACGGTGTTATTTCCTGAGTTCAGGGATATTGTTGGTGAAGCTTGGCCAGAGATTACCGTGTCTTCGTTAACAGAAACCATCCCCTCCGTATACTCTGTGACAGGTGTGACTGTTAAACTTGTTATGTTGTTGGAAACCGTATCAGTATAGCTGGTAACATTTTTATTAAATACAGGTGTTAATGTTCCTTCAGAAGAGGTAAGTGCAGAAAGATAGGCATTTGTATTAAGGTGCCTGTAAATTGAAAGAATATAGGTTCTTTGGTTGATACCATCTTCAGCAATGACCACGAGAGTTATCTGATTGTTACCGGTCGAAAGATTTATCGGAGAAGATGTTGTGCCGGAAGCTGTGGTGTCACCGTTAATAGTGATTACAGCGTTCGGGCTCTCTGCGGTAGGGGTAAGGGTGAGTGCTGAAACGCTATTACTTATGGTATCAGTGTATGATAGGCTGTCCGGTAAAAAATCGGGATGTAGTGTTCCGGAAGAACTTACCAGACTTTGCAATTTGGATGTGAGAGCGGGCCGGTTCACAGAAATGGTGTATTTCCGGGTGCTAATCCCATCTTCAGCAGTAATGATAATGTTGATAATATTGTAGCCTGTACTTAGGGATATGGGGTCAGAAGTAGTGCCCGGGGCGACTGACGTACCGTTTATGGTAATTGTAGCGTTTTCATGGGTCGTGACAGCTGTAAAAGTTATGCTGGATATATTGTATTGAACTGCTGCCATATATAATGTGTCGCTGGGGTTGAATAATGGCGATAATATCCCATTTGACAAACTGAGTTGTGACAATGATGCGCTTGCATTGGATAACCGGTGGATTGTAACGCGGTAAGTTTTTACGGCAGCCCCATCTTTTGATGATACTGTTATGATGACGGTATTATCTCCGGAAGCCAGAGGAATATTTTGGGACGGGCTTCCCGAGAGAACGGTATCACCATGAATTGTGATACGCATGTTGGTGTCGGTAGCAACCGGCGTTAGACTGATACTACTGTCATTGTTGGCTACAGTAACGGTATAGGAGGTGTCAAAAGAACTAAACGCAGGCGTTAGCGTCCCGGTTGAAGTGCTTAAATCTGATAATGAAACAGACGCATTTGACTTTCGTGTAATTATCAGATAATAGGTCATTTGGGAAACACTGTCTTCTGAAGTGGCGACTATTGTAAGTACATTCTCTCCCAGAGTTAATGGGATAGGGAATGTTGGTGATTCGGAATCTACGATTTCGTCACCTATACTAATAAGGGTTTGAGGATGTGTGGCTCGGGGTATAATTATTAATGAAGAATCACTGAATTCAAATGTGGCAGAGTAAGACTGGATGGATGGAGTAAAATTTGGTGAAAGTGTCCCAGGTGTAATAGCTATATCTGCAAGAGAGGCGTCAGATGCCCCTGCCCTGTTAATAGTAATGTGGTATGTGCTGGTGGTAGTCTGACTCTGTGAGGTAACTTTTATGATGAAATCGTTTAATCCCACCTGTAAAGGAAATCTGGGAGATGTGATGGTGCTGTGTACTGTAGTTCCGTTTATAGTGATGGAGGCATCTTTATGGCCTGCGGTGGTGGTCATAGTGACGCTGTCGGTTTCATAACTTACCGCTGCGGTATAAGACGACGAATCCGGCTGAAAACCAGGGCTTAATTGTCCACTTGATAGCTGAAGCCCGGCAAGTACGACATTGTCTGAGGCAAGGCGAATAACACTTATCACATACTGTTTCTTGTCCGTACCACTCGCTGCTGTGACATCAAGATTGACGGTATTGTTACCTACGTCCAGATTGCAGGTCACACTGTCTCCGCTAGTTATAATTTTGTCATTAAGAAACAGTGTTGCTTCAGGGTGCGCTGTTATCGGGTTAAATAACAAAGTACTTTGGTCATTACTTACATAGACGGTATATGATTCTGTTGAAGATGAAAATGAAGGTGATAGTGTGCCAGCAGAGATGCCCAGAAAAGATAACGTAGCGTCACTGGAGTTGATAACCCGAATATACCAGCTTAGTGTGTCTTTTCCTCCATTAAGGTCGTCTGCCAACAGGCGGACCCTATGAATCCCTACATCAGAAGAACCGGGAGCCCAGGTTATAATACCGTTTTGCAGTTCCATACCAGGTATGTTGTCAATTATGGCAATATGAACCTCATCTCCATCAGGATCTTCTGCAGTTACACTGTCGTGGTAGTACTTTTTTTCTATGACCGTTACCATCATCTCCTGGCTTGTTTGCGTGAACCGGGGCGCCTGATTGGTATAGGCACCGGCAATTATTTTTGTACAAAAAGATTCGCTGGTAAGGGATCCTTTATGAGCGAGGATCTTTATAAAATATGGGGTGCCTGGAGTGAGGTTTGTAACCTGGAGAAAAGTGTGGGCATAATTAGAAGCTATTACCTGTTTTGGAGGCGAAACGGTATCAAGAAAAACAGAGTAATTATTTGCGCTGACATTGGTCCAGTTCAGTAATACATTTTCTCCCACTGCTTCTCCATTTACCGGATTAATCAATTGAGTTGGGGGAATTGTTTCTGCGGGAAGCAAAACCGCTGTGCCTTTGACCTGGATAGTCACAAAGGAAGAATCACTTAGGCCTGAAGAAGAATGTATCCGGAATAGGGTGTTATATGTTCCTTTTTCAGTGTAACGGTAAAGTATATTACCATTTTCTTTACTTTCATAATCAATAATTCCATCGCCATTCAGGTCCCATTGGTACATACTGATGCCACCCCTTAAGCAGACAGCCTTCCCCGGAAAGTTAATTTGGTCTTGAGGAAGTACCGTAATGGCAGTATCCCTTGAAAGAGAAATTTTAGGACTGTTAGAAACCCTTGTGATGGAAAGACTGGCGCCATGGAGACTGTCTCCCAATGAGGTGATAATCCCATAGTTTACCATCAGGTCCTTTGACACATCGAGTGAAAGAAAAGGGACCGTGGTTACCGTATCATAGTTTTTGTCGTTGTTAGTGTCCCAAATAAATAACGAAGCAACTTCAGCTAAGCCTTTTTCTTGTGTATGTATTGTAGCTTGAAGCATAATGGTTCCAGATTCAGGAGCGTAATATTTTCCGTTCATAAAGCTGATGCTTTCTCTAATTGTCATGTTGCCCGATCTTAATTCCAAACCATCTAATTGGCAGTTTTCATCCACCACCAGGCCTGACAGATTAATATGGCCCATACTTGAAATGGTAAAAGGGATGTTGTGAGGAAGGTTTGTTAATCGAAAATATCCAGTACTGTCAGTTATATTATGAACACCTCCACCAATTGCTGTTACCAATACTTCGGTCATTGGGTTCCCTTCGGCATCTTTTAAACTTCCCCTGGCAGAGCTGCCTTGCTGATCTAAGATCAGGGTTATTTGCAGGGTATCTATGTCTGATGGTAAAACTGGTGAAAGTTGTCCCCAGCCCAGACCGGTTTTTGCTGCTAGTATCGTTAAGTTTTTTGGAAGAACTTGAGTAAGTGTAAAGACGCCCATACTATCTGTTTGGGTGTTGTTGTTTTGACCTGGGATGGTAATACCAATATTATCAAGGTTTGAAGAAATACTGGTTTTTAAGAGGTCACCTGCGATGGTAATCTTTCCCTGGATGGTAATGAATTCACTTTTCATTAACCCAGATTGAGATTCGGTTGTGCTATCAGGTGATACCGTGGTCTGAATGGATGAAGTTTCTGAATATCCGTAACGAAGAAAGGTTATTGTATAGTTGCCAGCAGGAATGTTTTGAAAGGTATAGGTACCAGCGGTCTGACTCATTGTTACGAATTGTCCTTCTGTGCTTTGGGCGGTTACTACAGCGCCGATAATAGGCTTTTGGGCTGCATCAACCACCTTTCCTTTTAGTGAGCCGATGGAAGAATTTTTTGTAGTGTTGTTTTCTGAGGTTTTTTTATCTGATATGTCGACCAGACAGCCAAAGAAAAGTAAACACGTCAGTCCGATGGAGAATTTAAGCGAAATTTTCATAGTGGCTCCCGATATTTTTACAAAACATAGACTTTTTGCGCGCCTTAAAATGTGATGCAAATCACAATTGTAGTGTAAAAATAACTTTTTTTAAATTAATGGGAGGGAAATAACGGAATGGGATTCCTTTTTAAGCTAAAAATGGTAATTAAGATTAGTGAATGAGACTTTAAACTTGAAAAATACTTAGGGCCCTGTTAGTATTATGTCATTATCAACTAACTTAGGTGTTCAAGCTTTTCTTTTATGAATACTACTGAAGAGTCAATGCAAATCCGGGCCGAAAATCTGGTTAAAATTTACCGTGGAAGGCGTGTAGTTGACGGAGTATCCTTTCATGTAAAAAAAGGGGAAGTTGTAGGACTTCTGGGACCAAATGGGGCGGGTAAAACCACATCTTTTTATATGATTGTTGGCATGATAAAAGCTAATGAGGGTAAGGTTTTTATTAATGATGTTGATGTTTCTAATAAGCCCATGCATAAAAGAGCACGTATGCGTATTGCATATTTACCACAAGAACCTTCTGTATTCCGTAAGCTAAGTGTTCAGGATAATATAATGGCTGTTTTGCAAACAACAGGTTTAAACAGGGAAAAACGCAAGCACCGTCTTGAATCATTAATGGAAGAATTCAAAATTTCCCATTTACGTAAAAGCAAAGCTTTTTCTTTAAGTGGTGGAGAGCGCCGGAGGCTGGAAATAGCCCGTGCTTTAACTACCGATCCTGCTTTTTTGCTTCTTGATGAGCCTTTTGCAGGTATTGATCCTATTGCTGTGGAGGAAATACAGTCAATGATATCTGCTTTGCGTGATAAGGGAATAGGAATCCTGATAACCGACCACAATGTGCGAGAAACCTTGGCTATTACTAAAAGAGCCTACATTATGTTTGAAGGTAAAGTGCTTGTTGAAGGCTCGGCTAAGCACCTCGCTGATGACCCGGAAGCTCGCAGGATCTATCTTGGCCAGTCTTTTTCTCTTACGTAACTATGTCGCAATATCCTTTTCTTTGTCTGATTTTGAATCAGATATGGCAAGGAAGTTGAAAAATTATATTTTTCCAGCCGCTAAAAATCTTTATTCTAATAAGGCCGTATTGAGGCAATAAAGATTAAGAATAAGTTCTTTGTTTTAGGACAAAACGTTATGCAATTAGGATTAGATCTGAATGTTGGGTTGAAGCTTGAACAAAAGCTTTCACCTCAAATGATTCAATCTTTAAAATTACTGCAGGTTACAGCCCTTCAGCTTGAGGCGCTCGTTTCTCAGGAATTACAGACAAATCCCCTTCTTGAACAGACAGATGAAATTGAAGATAAAGTTGAAGAAACAGAAGAGATGGCGGGGGATAACGAAAAAGAAACGGCTCCTGAAAACGAAAAAGAACTTGAAGAAATAAAAGTTGAAACAGACAAGGATGACATTGATTGGGAAAAATTCTTTGAAGATGGTTTTGATCCCGGATACAAGCGTTCAGAAGATAATTCAGATAAGGATAATAAGTTTGAAAGATTGCCTGTTGCGGTGAAATCATTTCAGGATCAGTTGTTTTTCCAATTATTACATACTTATGTTAAACCAGAAATAAAAACTCTTGTTGAATATCTCATTAACAGCCTTGATGACGATGGGTATTTACGTCCTGATATTGTCCTTGATGATCTAAATGGATCCGGATTACCAGTTGAATCAGAAGCCGAAATCGGAGAAATACAGGCTGTAATTTCAGGGGAAAAAACAGAATTTCAGGTATCTAAAAATGTTAGAGAAGCTTTTCATTTGCTCTGGAAGATGGAACCGGCAGGTATTGGTGCACGAAATTTGCGTGAATGTTTACTGCTCCAATTACAGCGAACGGGGAGTATCAGCCCACTTGCCCGGAAAATTCTTGAAGATGAATTTGAAGCCCTGGAAAAATTAAAAATATCTGCCATAGCAAAAAAACTAGAAGTAGGACCAGAAGAAGTACAAAAAGCAATAAAAGAAATTGGTACTTTGGAACCCAGACCGGGGAGATTGTTGGGCGAATCTGTTTCCACCACTATTATTCCAGATCTTGTCATTGAAATTATTGATGGAGAGATCATTCTTCTGTTTAATGATAAATTATCCCCCTCTTTGCATATTTCCAGAAATTATTCCAATTTGCTTAAAAAAGGCAGTAATGCAACAGTCTCTGAAAAAAAATATGTCCGGGAGAAGTTAAATTCGGCATCATGGCTTATTCGTGCAATTGAGCAGCGAAAAACCACTATGATGAAAGTTATGAATGCGATTATTGAAAATCAACCTGACTTTTTCTCAAAAGGAGCCGCAAATCTTAAACCCTTAATTTTGCAGGATGTGGCTGATAATATTAAGATGCATATTTCGACGGTAAGTAGAGTGATTAATGGGAAATATGTACAGACTCCACATGGTATTTTTGAGCTGAAATACTTTTTCACCTCTGGTATTTCAAAAGAAGATGGTGCTGACGTTTCGTCCATTAAGGTGAAAGATGAAATTAAAATTCTTATAGATTCAGAAGAGCCAAAAAAACCTCTGAGCGACCAAAAAATTGCTGATATCTTAAAAAAGAAGGGTTTTGAAGTAGCCAGGAGAACGGTAGCAAAATACAGAGATCAGCTGAACATTCTTCCTGCCAGGCTTCGGAAGCAATTTTAACAGTTATACTTGATTTTTTTTTTCTACAACAGTATCATATTAGAGGATATTTCTTTTTTGAAATAGGAACTTGTTGTAATCCGTTATTCAAGGATTGCTCTTTTAGATAAAATAAGCAAATAGCATTGGTTAATTTTATTTTTAGTTTAGTTTATTTGCCTGTTTCTTTTCGTATCCATATTTTTTTAATTTAAGGAGGTTTCATGAACGTTCAAATTACCTCAAGGCATTTTAAGGCCTCGACTGATTTACAGGACAATATCAAGGAAATGGTTAACAAATTGAGTAAATTTAATGATTCCATTACCGCAGTTCATGTTATTCTGGATGCAGCGAAAAAAAACAGCAGACAGGTTGAAATAATTATTAACGTTCGAGATAAATCCATATGTGTGAGCAATGAAGCTGAGAATATGGGGAAAGCAACCGAGAAGGCCTTTGAAAAAGCCGAAAGACAGCTAAAAAAAGAGAATCAGAAATTAAAAGAAGTGAAACTAAAGAGAGCATCTTTGTCTAAATCGATAGAGTTAGAGTAGTTCTGAAATATTGGGGATGAGTATATCCAAAAAGTAAATATAAAAAAGGCTAAGTGTTTTCCTGTTAAGGAGTTTTTTGCTGTTCATAGTAAAAACCTTGAATTGACATTAAAAACATCAGAAGAAAGTCTTTGTACTGAGATTATTGAAATAGACCTTAACCGGCCGGGCCTTGCTTTATCGGGATTTACTGATGTGTTTTCTTTTCAGCGTATCCAGGTTATTGGTACCTCGGAATGGACGTTTCTTGAGATGAGCGGAGTTGAAAAGCGTCAGGAAATTTTCAGGGTTCTACAGGATTTTCGGTCTCCTCTTTGGATACTTACCCACAATTTCCCCATACACCAAGAGCTAATAGATTTATGTAGAGAACAAAATATACCCATTATGACCTCTTCTCTGTCAACTATTGATTTGATTACAGTTACACAGAAAATACTTACTGATTACTTTTCTCCTTATTGTACACTCCATGGTACACTGGTTGATATTTATGGTGTGGGTGTCCTGTATACGGGTAAGAGTGGAGTTGGGAAAAGTGAATGCGCACTGGATTTAGTTGAAAGAGGACATCGGCTGGTTGCTGATGATTCAGTTGATCTCATGCGTAAAGGCGATTCCATTATTGGAAAGGGAAACCAGTCTTTGGGCCATCATATGGAAATTCGGGGTGTAGGGATTGTTGAAGTTGATATGCTTTTTGGTATCAGAGCAATAAGAGATCGAAAAAAGGTTGAGATTATTGTTGAATTGCAACAATGGAAAGATGGGGTACATTATGATCGAACCGGTCTTGATGAGTTAAATGTTGATATCATGGGTATTCCCATTCCTCACAAAATCATCCCTGTTTCTCCCGGTAAAAATATCACCGTTATTTCAGAAGTTATAGCTATGAATATGCTCTTAAAAATGAATGGTGTGAATGTAGCTAAGCTGTTTAATGACAAACTCCTGAAAATAATGAATAAAAAAGTGCCGATCAGCGATTTACAGGTACTATCATCTGATGTAAATGAGTAGATTTAGGTTTCTATGGCAAATCAAAAAGTCAATTTTATTGTAGGTTTGGTTGTTCTTGCAGCACTTCTTATTCTGGTATTTGGTGTTTACTTCCTTAAAGACTCCAACCCAGTAGAAAAAACCGATCTGTATCATGTAATTTTTGATAAGGTGTCTACTCTCGCTGTGGGGGATCCTGTCAAATTGAACGGTGTAACTATGGGTCGGGTTAAATATATAGAGCTTTGGAAAAACCGGGTTCGGGTGAGTTTTAATTTGAAACACTCTTTTACCAACCAGAGTGGAGATATACAAGGTATTTTTATCCCAAAAGATTCCCGTGTTCGGGTTCAAAATATTGGCCTCATGGGTGAACGTCAGATAGAAATACATCTTGGTGAAGTACAGGACGTTTATACTCCTGGTGATATTATTGAAAATGGGTACTTTGATGCAGGTATTGCGGAAGCTATGGGTACCGCTGGTAAGGTGTTTGAAGAGGCTGAAGACCTGGTAATGACCATTCGGGATGTATTTGATAGTACTATCGGGCAGGATGATTTTGTTGAATTGTTTCGGGGTGTACTCGATGATACCAAGGGACTTACTCAAAATTTGCAAAATCTCCTGGATGATGTTGATCCTAAAATCAGATCCAGTATTGTTCACCTGGATAATGCAGGGAAAGAACTTGAGTTACTTCTAAATAACAATAAGGCTCCTATAGAAGAACTTACTCAGAACGCAAAAGCTATTTCGGAAAGAGCCGGTGCAGTGATGGGGGAAGTTGAAATTATTACCCGGGAGGTACAGAACCTCATTCAACAGGTTAATTCAAATGACGGAGCTCTGGGGGCTATGATAAATGACACCGCGTTCTATGGCGATTTAAAAGCTACTTTGGGTAACGCTGATTCCTTGCTCTCTATCATAAGAAAACAAGGGCTTGATGTAAATATCGATTTTTTTTAAGAGACCTTTTTTTAGTATTCCGTTATGATTTCTGAAGTTACCCATGTCAAAAACAAAGCGGGCATACATGCCAGACCTGCTGTTACTATTGTAGAAACAGCTGGTTTGTTTTCATCAGAAATTTTTATTATCAAAGATGGCGTAAGGGCTAATGCAAAAAGTATTCTGAATATTTTGTCTCTGGCTGCCTCCTGTGGGACGGAGATTGTTTTAGAAGTTGAGGGTGAAGACGAAGCCAAAGCGCTTTCGACAATGCTAACATTGTTTGAAAATGAATTTCATGTGGATAAAGAGGCAGACATCTTTTAAAGGCTTGTTTTGCCTGGTGGTTACTATTCATACGATTTTACCTTATTTATATTTGAGTCGTGTAGTTGTAGCGGTTGTTCTTTTGTGCTCCGCTTTGTTTTCGCAAGTTGACAGCCTTTCGCATCCTATTGAGGATAAAGACCTTCCCTATGTTATTAAAGATCCAGATTCGTTGAAACGTTCTGAATTTCGTGCTGCATTTGCCACAGCAGTGCAGTTGACGGAGGCTGGTGATTATGAGCCTGCCCTCAATATGCTTCACCGTTTATATCCAAAAGAGCGGTTGGCACTTATTTATAAAAATATTGTTCTCGCTGAAGTACTTCGCAAGCAGGGAAAGTATAAGTCTTGCGACAGTCTTTTACTACTCACGTTGAGCATAGTGCAGTATAAACAATGGAAAACCTTAATCCAGCGAGAACGCTTACTGATTTTTGATGAGTTGGAAACGACGGATGAAGAAAAACTTGATTTTTATGAAGACCAATTGAGTGCTGATCATACCGATTCTATTAAGATAAGCCTTCTTCTACGAGTTTTAAAATTAAAAGGTTTTAATGGCCAGTCTAAAGAATTTGATCCTTATATAAGTAAATTGTTTTCACTGGATTTTTTGGATGCCCGTCTTGATTCAATACATAGATATATTAAAAGCAGAAGTACACCCGGAAGCAGGGAACCACAGGTTGAAATGAATCTGGCCCGGTATGAAGATGCAAAAGGTGATTATGATACTGCAATAAAACGATGTGTTCAAATTGTTGGTAAAACAAAAAGTGAAAAACAATTGAGGAAAATGCGTCTTGTACATCCTAAACTGCATTACAAAAAGAAAAAATACCGGGAGGCGTTAAAGTACTATAATAAATACCTTGCCCTGTATGGTAATCATTCCCAAGTGCTGCTTCAGATTGCCCGGTGCTGGAAGAAACTGGGTAATATTGATTCTGCCCGGATATGGTATGATAAATTTACTATAGCTTATCCTAAGCATCGGAAAACAGAAGAAATTTACTGGGCAAGGGGCTGGGATGCGGAAGAACAAGGAGCCTATGAAAATGCCCTTAAATGGTACAATAAATTATTACCTCGCTTCCTCACCTATAAGCGGGGGGAATGGACCTGGTTTCGGATGGGATACATCCGGTATAAGCAAAAAAAATATCAGGATGCCTATGACTATTTTAGAAGCTCTGCGGAAAAAACTTCCGGGTTAATGGTCGTCCCAGCCTCTCTTTACTGGAAGGGGCTTGTCCTTTTTAAATTAAAGAAGCAAGAAGAAGCAATAGAGGTGCTTCACAAACTCTGGCAGCAATATCCTCTCAATTTTTATGGGCACATGGCAAAAACTGAGCTGGTTGAAAAAAAACTATGGGATAACAAATGGAATGATAGTGTACGTTTTGTTGAAGTCGGGGATGATAGTGTTCGAAAATGGATATCTGGTATGTATAATTTCAAGAAACAGTCAGGGCACATTTACATTAGTGGATATCTTAATATCAGGGAGCTCCTGGGTCTGAAACTGAATACGCTGGCTCAGATCACCTTCAAGTTGGCGTATAAAAATCATAGTAAAAACCCTCTCTTTCTTTATACATATGCAAAAGCTTTTTTTGGTAATTGGGATGAAAAATCGTATTTTTTGGCACGTAAGTTAAGCTACCAGATTAAGAATGACAATTGGGGAGATGTTCCTCTGGAAGTTCTCAGGCTCATTTACCCAAGACCATTTAAAGATATTGTGTATACTTATGCAAATCGCGATAGTATACCCCCGGGTTTTATCTATGCCCTGATGAAACAAGAATCAGGGTTTGCCCCCCGTATCCTTTCCTGGGCTGGGGCCGTAGGGCTTATGCAGATTATGCCTGCTACGGGTTCAAAACTGGCTAAGCAAGAGGGTGTTAAAAACTTTAACACTTCCATGCTCCGTAGGCCAGAAACCAATGTACAGCTTGGGGTAACCTATCTTCGGGATCTTAAAAAACGTTATGATAATAAACTTGTATATGTACTCTGTAACTACAACGCTGGCCCGGTACCAACAAAGCGCTGGAAAAATGAACATGGTGAAAAGCCTTTTAAAATTTTGGCGGAAGAAATCAGTTACTGGGAAACCCGCGATTATGTAAAAAAGGTGCTAGGGAACGCCTGGAATTATGAAGTATTGTATCCCGAAGCTGTGAAATAGCGAGATTTGTTTGGACCGCGCAGAGACGACCTGAAGGCCTTTTAGAAAAAGGCAACTACCAGAACGGCCTGTATTAAACCAATAATAAAACCAATAACACCACCCAGGCGTTCGATATACCGGAACTCTTTTTGAGCAATATCTTCAATAATTTTTTCAAGCCGCTCAAGATCAAAAGCCAGGATATTTTCTTTAATCGTACCTTCGAGATCAACCTTGTTGTTTATCGCTTCAACGAGGTTTTGATTAAAGGCCTTCTTGTTGTTACCAAAAGTTTCTGCGACTTTATCCCGGATGCTGATAATCATTTCCTCAGATAGAAACATTTGGAGCATAGGGATGTTGGTAACAATGTTCTTTATAACATCATCCCATTTGTCTTTTATAAAGCGGTCTATGAGCTCGCCCGTATCGGCTTTATCAATAAAGTTCTCAATATTTTTTTCAGTAAAGAAATCCTTTGCAATAGCTGCTGCAAGATGAGTGGCCAGTTTTTCATGTCGCCTGGGCAATAGTCCCTGGAAGGTGATTCCTAATATTTTAACAGGATGAAGTGGCTTTAGTAACATTTTTACAGCGATAAAATTGGTAAACCAACCAATAGCACCTGATAAAATGGGCATAAAGATGAGAATAAGGTGTTGCTGATTTAGGAGAGATATGTTTAACATGATGCAAATTTATATTACTCACCTAAAATATTCCAAATAAATTATTTCCTTATCCTTAAAGAGGCGGTCCAGGCTATTTTTTGCCTTTGAAAAGTTGTTTTAACCGTTTAGTAGCTTACCACTGATAGGTGAGAGCTCCGTTAAACGTAGGACCAATGTACCAGGCACCTTTGTTGGTGTTTGGGTCGTCTTTGTCAAAAGTAAGTCTAAGGCCTGAATCTAAATCCAAGTGAAACGGCAGGCCGAAATGATAGGATACGCCGAGTCCAAAACCACTACTTTGAAAAAAATCTGTTGATTCTGAATCGTTTGAACCGGTAATTGCTGTGCCTGCCCATGCGTATGTATCGTTTATCCTGCCATTGGTGAGAAATCTGAAATAGCGGAGACCGGTGCTGTATAATAATCCCGATTCATCACCATTATACATAAGCAACATACCAAGCCTGAGTGCATTTTTCTGCTTCTGAATACCTAAATGCAAACCAAGTCCGGCTTCAGGCCCACCCCCCGCTCCAATAATAAATCGATATTTGTTGCCAGTATCTGTTTCAGGCGCTTCTTGAGCGGTAACGATTCCTGTTACAACAAAAAGGAAAATAAAGAAGTAGTGTTTCATTTAAAATAAAAGTAAAAGTTAAAACCGAGTTCGTATTCAAGTCCGAAATTCTTTTCAGGGCGTTCTTCTTTTTGACTGTCTGATTGTGCTTTCCAGGTTTGGGAATCCTGAAACCGGTTAAGATAATAGCTGGCAATGTAGCGTAATTCGGGTGCCAGGCGGAATCCTCCGGTAAAGGGAAGGGAAATTTCTGTACCTGCACCAATCATAACCTCCATTTGCCTGTCCGGAATTTCGTAAGTTCCCGATGCATTGGGTTGAGTGGTGTACTGCGGGTATTGTCTTTCTTCCCAGCGAAATCCCGTACCGCCCAAGCTGTATAAATGAAATTGGAGACTGTGGGTATCAAAAAGATCAAAAATATGTAAAGAACGGATGAGATTTAATCTAGCCCCACCGGAAGAAATATTTTCTTCTTCTGACCATATCATACCGGCCTCGGCTTTGTACCCCCATTTTTCGAATTTGTGTAAAAAACAGAAGCCAAATGGAATTGAGCCTGTCATGGAATAACCAACTGCAATGTTATGGTATGAGCTACCAGAAGCCAGCCAGAGTGCTTTTTGTCTTCTGGAAAGGAGTTCTGAAGCAATTGGTTGCTGGGCGGCCTTTTGGGGTTTGTTCTTTTGTGAATCTACGGAAGATACATTCTTTACTTGTGATTTTAGCTCATTGACCTCTTGCTGCAATATTATAAGAAGGGAGTCAATTTTTTCAACTTTTTTTTGTATTGATGTAGCGGGGGCCGAATATATGTTAATACCAGCTATCATGAGTAGGCTGATGGAATGAGAAAGAAAATGACTGACACTCATACGAATAAAGTAGAATTAAACGAGGGTATCAGTCAAATAATGTTATCAATAAATAAGTTACCGAT
>JADFYW010000004.1 GCA_015232855.1 Fibrobacteria bacterium | reverse complement strand
TTTCACCAAACACTGCTACTATATATCGTAGTAGCATCGGCAACACAAAAATATATGTTAACATGCATATTTTCTACTACTTCAACCGCAGGAAAACGTTTATTAGCAAATCAACTTATCTTTCAAAGAAACATTTATACATACACACAATTAATTTAACCACACAGAACAGCCTTCCGTCTTTAACCAGGAGTTATTGAGTAATTTCATCTTTCACTCAATAAAAGCAACAAATACATATTCAACAGATGTATAGAAAACAAGAAACCTAATTTTCAATTATTCTTTACATGACTATCCGTAAATATTAGTTTTTATGTGGTGTTATCAATACGAACCTGTTATAAAGTAAAAATTAGCACCAAGATTAGATAATCACAAAAGCAATACTGCAATAACGCCGGTAAGCACACCAGAAGGAGTTTTGGGTCGCCATGTTAAACATCAATGAAGAGTTCCGGCAACAAATTAAAAAGTTGCGTAAGGCTGCCGGTTATTCTCAGCTGGATTTTTCTCAAAAAGCCGGTATTTCTTCTGGTTATTACGCCGCTATTGAATCCGGGGCAAAAAGCAACAATCCCACTTTAGATATTATTGTCCGCATTGCAAACACTCTAAACATAAAAATAGTAGACCTTTTCAGAGAAATAGAATTACCTAATATTTCCAATATCATTGATCATATTTATTCAAATGTTGAAGTTTTTCATCAAACCTATAAATCTTCTGATATTGACGATGCTATCTGGATAAATTCAAATATTGAAAATGTTTGTCAACAATATCGATTTAACCATGATGACATCAAACTCATTCTTGACTGCTTTTCAAGGTTGTACAAAAATGCCCTGGAACACGGGAATAAAAACAGTGATAACAAGAAAATCACCACTACTTGCTTTATTAATTATGAAAGTATTAAAATCAAAATTCAGGATGAAGGTATGGGTTTTGATGTTTTATCAAAGAAATCGAGTGGTGGTATTGCTTACACAAAAAAACACATGGATTATATTAAACATAGTTTAGGCGGAAGCTGTGTTGAATTTTCCAAGACGAAAGACAACGATCTTTCAAAAAAAAATACAGCTTTTTACCACTTGTTTTATCAGACCATACTTAATTGGGCAGATATATTTCTTTTTAATACCAAATATCTTACCAACCACCTCCATCGTATGCCGCTCTATGTTGAAGAACTTTGCCAAAACCTTAAAAGCAAAGATCCGCAATGTGAAAATTATTTCTCTGCTGATTATATCAGAGACATCAAACTCGCTAGTATGCTGCATGACATCGGCAATATGGGCCTTGACGCAAATTTGTTAAATAAAAAAGCACGGTTGAGTGGAGACGATATGAACGCCATTAAACAGCATGTAATTATTGGTGCAGATCTCTTATCTACCTTAAAAGAAAAATGGTCTGCCATTTACCCCGGTACCCGATCCATTTTTGATCTTGCCGAGCAAGGCGCCAGATTTCATCATGAGCAATGGGACGGTCAGGGTTACATACAACGGCGTAAAGGTAAGGAAATCCCCTTCTCAGCCCGTGCCATCAGATTATGCGACACCTATGACGCATTAACATCAGACAGGCCCTACCGGCCAAAGATGAGCCATGATAAAGCCACCACAATTATCGAAGCAAGCAAGAGACAATTCGCACCTGAATTGGTAGACTCTTTTTTTAATGTAAAAGATGTTTTTAAGGATATAAAAAAGACAAACGCGGATAAAATATTTTAGCGATCCGACACTCAAAAAAAACAATTACAGTAAATCTGCAACGGTTGTTTTTTTTAGGATAGAAATAATACTTTCATTAATTTCATTCCATAGATTTTTTGTCTTGCATTTTTTTGACCTTCCACAAAAATTTTTACTCGTGCAACACTCCACAACCGAAATTGGACCTTCGATTGCTTTTTCCACCTCAAATGCAGAAATCTTTGCGGGTGGTCTGGCGAGAATATAACCCCCTTGAGCCCCTCTCCGGCTTTTGATAATGCCAGCAGATTTCAAGGTGTGAAAGAGTGCTTCCAGATATTTTATAGAAATATCCTGGCGTTCGGCAATTTCTTTAATGGTTACGTTCTTTTTTACATTTCCCTGGCTTTCGGAGCACTCAGCTAAATCAACCAGTGCACGTAAAGCATATCGGCCTTTTGTTGAAAATTTAATCATAAGTTAAGTGTAATTACTAAAATATTGAAAGTCAAATTGAGTTTTTTGCCAAATATGCCAAAGAGAATACCTTGATTTTAAAATATAGATATCCTATAATTTGACAAAAGTTATGGCTCATCCCAAACATATCATAACTGATCCGGTAATTTCAATTGGTACCGTAGCAGAAAGACTTAAGGTTTCGGTTTCTACTATACGGAAATATGAAGCTGATGGCCTTATTATCCCTTTTAGAGCTGAATCCGGCCATAGATTATTTTCACTTGAAGATATAGAGCGACTTCGGATAATCCAGCATATGATTCAGGTCGTAGGACTCAATGTGGAAGGAATACGCCGGTTGCAATCCTTTTTACCTTGTTGGGATATTATTTCTTGTCCTCAAAAAAATACAACGCGGACTTGCCCGGCTTTTAAAGAAACCACCAAACCCTGTTGGATGATTAAAAATAAGGAAGGCGATGGCAATAATGCAAAAAACTGCCGTACCTGCATCGTTTACCGATTTGGTTCACAATGTACAGAAGATGTAAAACAGCTTGTACATGGCACCAGCAAAGAAGAGCTTCGAAATAAACTTGAAGAAATGACAAACAATTGGACACAAGAACAATAAGGAGGAAATTATGCCAGGTTCTTTACTCATGATAATACTCTATCTAGCGGTAGCAGTATTTGTGGTTGGTCTTATTAAACGAGGGCTTAAAATCGCAAAGTTACCAATACACTTACGTTGGGAATTGTCCCCGGTGCCCCACGAAAAGGGCAAGGCTTCTTATGGTGGTTCTTACCTCGAAGAATTTGAATGGTGGACCAAACCCAGAGAAAAGTCCTTATTGAATGAATTTTGGTATATGTTCCTTGAAATAATCTTCCTAAAGGGTGTCTGGGAAAATAACCGCCGTATGTGGTATTTTTCTTTTCCCTTTCATTTTGGTGGACTCTATCTGGTTGTTGTAGCGGTTGCCCTTTTTAAACTCAGCGCCTTTATTGGCTTTACGGGTACAAATACCAGCGCGATTGCATCATTGGCGATTGGAGTAAGTGTAATAGCTTACGGTCTGGGAGCATTTGGTGTGATTGGATTATGCATTCAGCGTCTCACCGACCCTGTTTTAAAACCTTTTACAACCCCTTCCCATATTATCAATCTTGTATTTCTTGGGAGCATATACGTATCTGGTCTTGCAGCAATTTTTAGCATCTCAAATTATGCAGCTCAAATGACCGGTTTTATCCAGGGCATGGTTACTTTTAGCCCACCCGCCCTTCCTGGAATCATGGGTCTGCATGTTATACTTGCTTCTGCATTTCTCATATACCTGCCTTTCACATATATGATGCACTTTGTTGCAAAATACTTTACTTATCACGAAATCAGATGGAATGATACTCCCATGCCAGGGAACGATAAAATGGAAAAAGAGGTTGGTGAATTACTAAGCCAATCGCCAACCTGGTCTGCTCCACATCTTAAGGCAGACGGCAAAAAAACATGGGTTGACATCGCAACCGAGGAGATGGACAAATGAAAAAATCACAAAAAATAGAAGATTTTGGCAAAAACCCTGAGCAGCCACTCACAGAGGTAAAACTTGAAGACCTTCCACCACTTCCTCCTCCTTACGATAAACTGGAGGAACAACCCACCTGGAAAGAAATCCCGGAAGAAAAGAAAAAAGACATGGCCTGTAATCTCGATGGCTTTGTAGGTCTCAGCCTGCCAAAACCGGCTTCAGCGGAAGAAGAAAAAGAACTGGTTGATAAATTTGTTTCAGGGCTACAAAAACTCCTGACCAAAGAAAATAACTGGGGCTTTTTACAACCCCTTAGCCTTACACTAGAATACTGTGCCAAATGCCAGACCTGTAACGATTCCTGTCCGGTATATACTGAAAGTGGAAAAAATGACGTTTACCGTCCTACCTATCGGGCTGAAATATGGCGTCGTCTTGTGTATAAATACGCCAAAAAGAGTCATCCACTCATGACCAAATTCAAACATGGTGATATTGACCTTAACTGGACCACCATTTCCCGTCTGTATGAGCTTGCTTACCGCTGTACCATGTGTCGTCGCTGTGCTCAGGCCTGCCCAATGGGAGTAGATAATGCTCTGGTCACTCATGAACTCCGTAAAATGTTCAGCCAGGAACTCGGTTGGGCCCCTTCTGAGTTACATGAAAAAGGAACTGTGCAGCAGCTCAAAGTAGGCTCTTCTACCGGTATGAGCCCTCTTGTTGTAAAAGATAACATGGAATTCGTTGATGAAGATTTTTCAGAACTCAGTGGATTAGATGCGAATTCAAAATGGGATGTGGAAGGTGCTGACGTACTTATGCTTCATAACGCAGGTGAAATTATGGCCTGGCCAGAAAACCCTGCTGCCTTTGCTATCATTATGAATGCTGCGGGTGTTAATTGGACCCTGTCATCTGAGTCCCCCGGTTACGACGGAGTTAATTACGGCCTTTTTTATGATGATTTTCAGTTGGCCCGTATTGCTCTTAAACATGCGGCAACCGCCAAAAAATTAAAAGTAAAGAAAGTACTCATGGGTGAATGTGGTCATCAGCACAAAGCGATGATGACTATCTCTGATCGTATCCTGATTGGTGATATGAATGTTCGCAAAGAAAGCTGCATACCATTCTTAGAAGAAATAGTCTTTAGTGGCAAAATTAAACTCGACCCGTCTAAAAACGATTTTCCCGTCACCTTGCATGACCCCTGTAATATCACCAGAAACCTGGGAATCATTGAACCACAACGCCGCATTCTCAGGCATATCTGCCCGCAGTTCCGCGAAATGACTCCCCATGGCGTGGAGAATTATTGTTGTGGTGGAGGAAGTGGTTTTGCAATTATGTCTGGTAATAATTTTGCTGACTGGCGTATTTCTCTTTCCGGCCGGAAAAAATTCCGCCAGATTATAAATGCATTTCAAGACAAACCAGGCCCGGAAACAAAAAAATATGTTTGCGCCCCCTGCTCAAACTGTAAGGGACAGATTCGCGACATTCTTGAGTATTACGATGCAAAAGAAAAGTCGAATCTTATTTATGGCGGCCTGGTAGAACTTATCGTTAATGCCATGGTTGATATTAAAGAACCCTTTATCAAATGGGATGAATAGTTTCCGCCAAAAACGGTAATTTAAAACGGCGGATTCTTTCCGCCGTTTTTTTTATGCTCATACTCATACTTGAATATTGAGTTTATAAAACTAATTCGTATCGGTTCAAAATTCACCGCAAAGGCGCAAAGAACGCAGAGGTTTCGCAAAGGATATTAAAAATAAATTTTAATGTAACATATTGATATGTATGTGATTAAAAAAAAGGATTACCCTTCTTCTTTGCGTAAACTTTGCGTTCTTTGCGTCTCTGCGGTGAAAAAGGAGTAGTTTTAAACAGTAACTAGCTAGACGTCTCAGCCCAACCAGCCAGCTAATCGTATCCGATAGTATTGGTTTGCAGGGCTTCAACCAGGCTAACCATTAAGAATTCGTCATCAATTTCGCCTTTTACCAGATAATCAGAAGCCCCCTCATTAACCGCTTCAAATGAGAGATGTTCATCATTAATCCCGGTGAGAATAATCACCGGAAGATGAGGGTAAACCCTATGGAGCCGCTTGAAGGTTTCAAGCCCTTTGCTATCTGGAAGATTCAAATCCAATAACACAATACGGATATCTTCCAGAGATATTACTTCTAAAGCCTCTTCCAGACAAACACAGGTTTTGATTTCGAAGTTATGTTCGATTTTTGCTGAAGAATACTCCAGTAATTTATGTATATAAAGAACATCCCCAAAATTATCTTCAACAAGAAGAACATTCAGGTTTTCTGAATCCGCCATAATACCCCCTGTATACCAAAGAGCGCGATTGCCCGGTTCTCATTTTATTATACCACCAAAAATTAGAGAATTCAAGGACCTTTTTAATTCTTTAAATTATTAGAGATTCCCACAAGGTATCCGCTTTTATATATTTTATGTATAAGACATTATGAAAAGCCGAGGAAAAAAGAAGTTCAACATTATAATGACCAGCTATGGTATTTATTCCCCATGGGACCATGCCAAAAAAGAACTTCCGTCCATTAAAAATTTTTTCCTTACAGTTCCGGCACAGACTGGCATAGAATTTGGATATATACTTAACATCACCAAAGCTAAAGGGAGACGATTAACATTCAAAATTGATCACCCACCCTTTAAAGACGATAAAGGGAACATACGTCCCCCGTTCACCGGGGAGGTGTTTGTTAAAACAAACGACTGGGACTTTTTTCTTGGTGATTATGTATGGGAACCCATTGAAGATAAAATTGGTGAATGGCGTTTAACATCATACATTGATAACACTATCATCGCAGATAAAACCTTCACCATAACAAGGCCGGATTAATGGGACGAAAAAGTACATCAAAAAAAGGAAAGGGATCAAAAGGCTTCAACAAAAAAAACACTGACGATTTTCTACAAAAAAACAAGAAAAAAACAGGTGTCTGCGAAACCAAATCCGGTCTGCAATATGAAATCATCGACGATATAAAAGGAACCTCTCCCGCACCTGATGATTCTGTAGAAGTTGAACAACGCATTTCCCTCATTGATGGTACGATTATCGATGACAGTTACAAACGGCCAGACACCGTTTCTTTTAGTTTAACAGAGGCGATTACCGGTTACCGGGAAGGCCTGAAGATGATGGGAAAGGGCAGCCGATACAAATTATTTATCCCGCCGGACCTCGCCTGGGGCGCTCGGGGAGCAGGTTCGAAAATAGGTCCTTTTGCCACCCTGATTATTGATGTCCGCTTAATAAATATTTTTAATTAATAAGAAAAAAAATTAACCGCAAAGGCGCAAAGGACGCATAGGTTACGCAAAGGGTAATAATAAACACTGTTATGTAGGTAACCTCAACTGCGGTGGTTTGTCTTAGTTTGGTATATTGGAATTATTGAGGATATCAAAGACAGGCTCCATAACTCCAACATTACCCACAGATTTTGTTGAGAAAGCAAACTTTTTTTAAAATCTTTGCGAGTCCTCTGCGTCCTTTGCGCCTTTGCGGTGAAAACTTCTTTTTATCGGGCCAATAAACATACCCGTACCGGAGCAGGATATCCTTCAACCGTTCGGGTGTTATCATCCGGGTCCAGATCATGAATAAGACTCTCTGCCGGTTGAGGACAAAAAGGCGTGTTACGCTGTTCTTCAGGAGTGGTCACATCAATTGAGATAACCTCAACCTTATTGAATCCCGCCCTTTGCAGCCAGCCTTTGAGACAGGCTACACTTGGGATAAAGTAGACGTTTCTCATTTTAGCATAAGTGGTTACCGGAGAAAGTGCCAGAAACTCATCATTCTCAATAATAAGTGTTTCCAGGAACAACCTCCCCCCCGGCCTTATACACTTCCGTAGGATTGTCAGGGCGTCAAAGGGGCTCCGTTGGTGATAAAGTATGCCCATACAAAAAACCGTATCAAAAAAATCAGGCAAGACATCCATATCTTCCATCATAAGAGTCTCATAATAGAGTCCGGCTACCTGAGCATATTTTTGCAAGGTCTCAAACTGCAATTTAAAACGAGCAGAAGGGTCAATGCCCAACACCCATTTCGGGTTTAAGCTCTTCATGCGAAACATATAATACCCGGAGCTTGCCCCCACATCAAGTACCCGTTCATTGGTAAGGGTCCCCACCGCAGAGATAAGACGATCCCATTTAAGATTAGACCGCCACTCAGCATCAATATCCCGCCCAAATAATTTAAATGGACCTTTGCGCCAGATAATAAGGTTTTGCAAATGCGTTTCAAGTTCCAATGGAAACCCAGTAGCACCAGGATCCGTTTCGTTACCAATTTGTACCACATCCTGATAAAAAACGGATTCAGACACATTGAGAGCAGGCAGATTTAAAAAACTTTTTATTGCAGGTTGCATATCATGCCGTGCAAATTCTTTGTTTTCAAAAGCAGTAATTTTCGATGTCAAAGAAGCAAAGCACTCTTTTTCTGGGGATGCCAACACATCAACAAAACTTGCATAAAACTGTTTTTTTAACTCTTTGATTATTTGCGGTGTATCGGTACTCATATTTTTAGTTCTACTACTGGAAAGGATTATTTAACTGCTACAATTGAAGTGAAATTAAGATGTTTAACAATTATTTCCATAGATGAGAACCCCGCGTTCTTTAACAACCCCATAAGTTCCTTATCGGTACATGGGGTCAATACGTTTTCAAGGGCTTCCCGTTTTTGAGAAATTTCAAGTTCTGAGTATCCCTGATTAACCTTGAATTCATAATACACATCGGTAAAAAGAGTATTCAGCTGCTCGGTTTCCTGTATGGTTTTGTCAGATAAGAATAACACACCACCCTTAGGTAAGGCCCTATAAAGGGTATCTAATAAAACCGGTTTTTTATCCGGAGAAATAAACTGTAACACATAATTCAGGATAAACATTTCTGCATGAGTGTAGTTAAAATTACTTATGTCACCCTGGAGGATTTCAATCTGTCCTTTAAGGTTGAATTGTCCCAGCTTTTGACGACATTGTTTTACCATTGCAGGTGCGTCATCTATACCCGTTAATTTTAATTTGTTTGATTGCAGCCGCCGGGCAATATTGTAAAGAGAAGTACCGGTGGAGCAGCCCAGGTCATAAATTACACCATTGTATTTGTAACACTTGCCTGCAACAGACGCTATTGCATCCTGGACCTGAGCATAGCACGGAATGGATCGGCGCGCCATATCGTCAAATACACTCGCCACTTCATCAGTAAATGAAAAGGGCGTTATTTTTGACTGAGGCTGCTCGTAGATTTTATCAGTATCTCTTTCGGTATTCATTTTTATCGGCTTTTTTTCAAATCCCTTTTAAGCAAGTAAATATCATTGTTTTTTTTCTAATCGTCGAAAAATAACAATATATTACCATCTGTGAAACGCCCCCTTAAAGGGTAACTTTTCGAATAGGCCACAAAAAATTTGAGGAGGTCTTATTATCTTTTACAAAGAACCCAAACTGAATTACGTCAACTTACAAGGAGTTCATTATGAAAGGTGTTATTCCAGCTTGCCTGGAAAAACTGGGAGTCACCAGGTTAGAAAATAATCAGGCGAGAATTATCTTCAAAAAATAAGGACTCATTTCGTTTTTCCGATTCTAAACCCGAAGCATTACAAAACCAGGCCGGTAATAATAGCTTCAGCCACTCGCCTGGCTTCTTCCGGGCCAACAAGCTTTTCCAGTACCATCAAACCAAAGGCTTCAGCGCAACCAGCACCCCGGGAGGTGATAATATTTCCATCCACCACAACCCGGTCTTCGCTGTAAGATTTAATCCCGGATAACACCTCGTTTTTAACAGTAGGATAAGAAGTAATACAACTATCCTGAAGCACACCGGCATTTACCAGTACTTTTGGACCTGCACAGATAGAGGCTATCCATTTCCCGGCAGCACTAAAGTCGCGGATAAGTGTTGGAACATCTTCATCAGCTAAAAGATTCTGTACACCCAGACCACCACCGGGAATAAACAATAAATCATAAGACGATGACTCAACTTCACTCAGAAAGATATCTGCCTGCAAAGTTATTTTCTGCCCACCAGAGATAATTTTATCTTTGCCAACAGCGGCAATATCAACCTGGATCCCACCCCGTCTTAAGAGATCAACCGGGGTTACCGTTTCAATTTCTTCAAAGCCTTCAGCTAACAGAACCACTACTTTTTTCATATTCATTGTACCTTTTGGTAATGCAATAATTCTTTTTAATTACTAACTGTTATGATTTTTTTAGGATTTAGAATTTACGACCAACAGGAAGTTGGGAGTGCCGCCGAAAGCAGGATGCTGGTAAGGCGGTGTATTTAAAAATTAGAATTTACTTTGGACAAGATTCCCCTTAAACATTGTGCTGATCCAGCTCACCCTTTCTAATCACCTTATATTCACCGGTCTCTACATTGAGATCATAAATACTGAAATTAGTTTTAATGTCAAAGTTATCATAATGTGTGGCAAGATTTATTGAAATTGAGCCTTCATCTCCACTCATAACTCTATGAAACACGCCTCTGGGCCAGGTAAGCATGGCAGGAGCAGTGTTAATTTTCTCACCATCCAAAATAATTTCATCTGCTGTTACTTTAAAACTTAAGACTTTTCCATATTCTTTATTATACAGGTCAACATATCTTACACCGTGCATTACCATGAGATTGTCGTCCTGAGATTGGTGCAAATACCAGGCTTTTTCCACATCCCCTACTCTACCCGGTGAAACTGCCCGGCTTTTGTGAATAACCCGGTCTATAGAATGAATTGCAGGAAAATTTTTCGGTGAAAGGATATCAAAAGACACTCCTTCTGTTTCACGAAAACTCGTTAAAGGAATCAATTTATAAAGGCCTGGAATCTCCATTTTATCGTTTGTGCTCATAAAATTTCCCTGTTGGTAGTAGTTTGAATATCTAATAATATACCCCAGTCCGTTATTTTCATCAACTAAGTAATCAGTCAATTATTTTCTTCTGGCCAAAACAAATAGATTTTACACAACTGTGACACTAATTTTTCAGAATGTAGTAGTTTACTGGAATAGAGGCAGGCCCGCTATTTAGGTATGACTTTTCGCAATTAACGAGGATAATATGCGGTTTTTCTGGATATTGGCACCAGCAATCATCTTTTCATCCTGCCTGTACACCACCCATCATTTTAATACCGGGAAAACACTATCCCCGGGTAAAACCCGTGTGACTTTAGGGCTTGGTCACCAGCGCTATAACCAGTCAGACTTGATAAAAACCAGCCTTGATTACCGCCTGGGTATTTTTGATAAATGGGGGCCCTTCCCGGGAGGAGATATCGGTCTGCACCTTGAAGTCCCCACAAACCCGGGTACCATGGAATTTGATATGAAACTTGCCATGCCGGGAGGTCACGAAACCTGGTACCGGCATAGCCTCAGCGCAGGTTGGGGTATCGGTATGTGGGCGGATAATACGCTGTTTATGGAATATGGCGCCTCTACCCTCCTTGGGATGCATATCCTCTTTGCAAATTTCCGGGCCAGCTATATTGCCACCCAGTTTTTCAAAGTATTTGAAGAAGATATCGATAGCCCCTTTACCCACCGGCAGCGTATGGTCTATCAATCAAGCCTTGGACTTTACTTCCGGGTCTATGATATTTTTCTTTTCCCTGATTATGTCATACCACAGTTTATCACTTCCTACCCCGAAATCCCGGCAGGACTGGAAACCGATGAAACCATATGGAAACCACAATTTAATGTGAACATAGGTATGGCATGGCGTTTTTAATAATTATTAGCTAAAGAACTGTTATCAAAAAAATGAATATCGAACAAGGAACACCAAATAGCGATTTTAGAAGTGGAAAAAAACATCTCATCCTTGCCTTAATCTTCTTTTTAAACTTCTTAAATCAAATATCGGTGTTCCTTGTTCGATATTCGAACTATAAATCAATAAAACTCATACCATTGAAATGGAAGGCATGGGGGCTTTTCTCAATAAAAGTGTTTCTTACCATAATATTTCTCATTCCATCGCCCTACACTTTCCCTATCCCCCCAGACACCACGTCGTATTCCATTCCCGATTCGCTCATTCTCGAATTACCTGAAAAAGTTATCTCCAAAACCCGTCGTGTAGAAGGGAGACTCCATGACGGGTCACAAAGAATGACCAGAGAAACTATAAAAAATCTGCCCGCTTCCATGGGAGACCCTATCCGGGCGATGAACGCGTTACCCGGAGTTTCCATCCAAAATGATTTTAATGCCAGACCCCAGGTAAGGGGCGGCGGGAGTGAAGAGCACCAGGTCTTTCTTGATGGTATTCCCCTGCTCTACCCCTATCATTTCGGCAGTATTTTTTCAATTTTAAACACCGAGTCCATTGAGGATATGCGGTTTTACAACAGTGCATTTCCCACCGAAGGCGGAGATGTGCTGTCAGGAGCTTTATATATAAACTCCCGCAGACCCTCTCCCGATTCTATGTATGTTCTTGCGAATGTTTCCCTCCTGAAAGGAACCGGGTACCTTGAAGCCCCGATTTTTAAAAATACCCTTGCGGTCCATATTGCCTATCAGGACCTCTGGTATGACTATACCGTAAAACAATTATTAAATAATATCGCCGGAGACAGTGCTTATGAAGTAGAAATGAATGAATATAAAAAGTATGTGAATCTACCCAATTTCAGTGATTTTCAATATGGTGCCGAATTGAAAGTAAATACTCAACTGTCCGTCTATTACACGGGAATCTCATCAAAAGATTTTTACAATATTACCATCCCCGAAGAGCAAAACATCATCCGGGAACGGGCCATTCCCTTTGCGCCCCAGGTAAATGTATTCCCGGCAGAGAGCTTTCGTCAGGCAGAGTCCATCGGCCTCGACAGTCTTTCTCTGGTACACCTCAACAACCAGGTACATATTATCAATATCCCTTTTACCCTGTCTGAAGACTGGTGGATTGAGACTGCTTTTGGAATGCAATGGCAGAGCTGGGATGTTGCTTTTGCCAATGGAGAGGATCTTAAATCACTCTCTCTTTCACCTGAAGAACAAGATGCAAACTGGTATACCGGCCTTGACGCAAGCAGTTTTAATCTGGATTTTTCACAGGAAGTTCTGGATATTAAACAAAAAGCAGTCTACTCGGGTTTCGGCTCCCGGCTCTTAACCTTCGGATTAGCCTATAGTCGGCATCATATGGCCTACAACACCAGTCTTCCCCTCCCCTTGTATGAGATGATTGCTAACAATAATATTAATATGCTCTCAGGACTTGGATACTTTGCCGGTGAAGGTTTCCAGATTGAAAAAGAAGACCCCTCTCAATCTGCTATGGCCTACCTGGGAGAATACACCCGCCGACTCCGCTTTGACCACGAAGGAGAGCATCTCAACCAAAAATTAGCCATCTTTGTTTCTGATGAATGGGAACTATCACCTTCCGTTTCTTTACTCACTGGTTTGCGCAGTGGTTACAACCTGTCAAACCATGAATTTCAACCGGAACCACGGGCAAAGATTACCTACCAACTCAATAGTAAGAATTTGTTTTACTTAAGTCTCGGTCAATACCTGCGAGATAATCCAACATTCTATCAAAATAACGCTAACCCAAATCTGCTTGCCGAAAAATCTCTCTACACCTCCCTCTCATGGCAATTCAAGGCCGGAGAAAACTGGGAATTTGGCTGGAGCAATTACGGTAAATACAATTATGATTTAATATCCTCCCGGCTTGTTCCCAATGGGAACATAAATCTCAGCAGCCTCCTGTTGCCAACTCCTAATACAGGCATCCCGGAAGAAGAAATTGAAGCAATCAGAACCCTTCTTGAGTCTAACCCTTCGCCAGATGCCCTGGACGATGAAACAAGACAGAAGGCAACGGTATTATTTGGTGATTACAATCTTGCTTATGGGAACACGGGTACCGCAATTATTGGAGGAACCGAAATCACCTGCTTTTACCGTCTCATGGACAACTGGACCGGCAGAGTATCTGCCGACTACAGTATTTCAAAAAGGCAGGACCAATCAGAAACATTCTACCCTTACGCATCCCACCGCCCCTGGAACATAAACTGGGAAAACATTATTGAACTCCCCAACCATTATAACCTAAGCCTGAAATACCGCTATGCCGCCGGCCAGGCCTATACCCCATACAACGGCACCTTAAATGACGCAGGAACAGGTAGTGATTTAATCATGATAGGAGCACGTAACAGCGCCCGGTACGCCCCCTATAACCGCTTTGATATTCGCCTATTCAAAGGAGTGTCATTTGCAGGGCACCATATTGAGACTTATTTTGAAGTCTGGAACGCCTTTAACCGCCCCAATTACTTTTTGCGCGACAGTAAAACACAAGAATTAAAATTACTTGACCTGAACCTTCCCTTTCCCTTTTTGTTTTTTGGATGTGTATATCATTGGTAAGGCTGCCACTTCGTTGAAAGGTGTTGTCTTGAACAGATACTAACCTTCAATAACATCAAGATCATATTGGGGGATTATCTTATCCCTTGTTACCAGGGTATATTTTTCGCAAAGTGCTTGAGCGATAAGGATACGGTCAAAAGGGTCCCGGTGGATGTGTGGAAGACACTCAAGCCTGAATGCATGATGTGGAGCTATAGGTAAGTATAAAAACCGGTTACTCGTAATGACCTCTTCTAAATTATCTGGTATACATAATTTGCCTAATGATTTTTTTAATACAATTTCCCAAATAGTAGCTGAACTTATATAAACACCGTTTTTTCCATCCGTTATTAAATTTGCAGCGTCTCTTTTTATAAGGGATGGGTTATCAAGCCACCAAAGCAATATATGGGTATCCAGAAGAAGGTTCATCAGGAACCTAAGGTAAATGTTTTCATAATATCATCAGGCAATACATCAAAGTCAGCGGAAATTTTTATTTTACCTTTCCATTGGCCGCCCGTTCTTTGCCGGGTATCCTGGTCAAATGGAATGATTTTTACAACCGGTTTACCCGCTTTGCCAATAATTACATCTTCTCCCTTCCTTACCATTTCTATCAGCCGCGACAAACTGGCTTTTGCCTCTGAAATGTTTATAAAAACCATAAAAGCCTCCTCTTTAATATAGATCGGATCCGATCAGATCTATATTTATAGAATACCTCTTTTTTCTCGAAAAATCAACTGTTAAAATAAGAAAAACAAAGCTTAGTATAAGGTAAACATTAATGACTTGTTTGGTTTTTGATTAAAAAAGACTCTTTTGTACGAAAATAATTAAAAAGAGCATGAGAAGAACAAACTGAGGACTATCCCATATACTTCCCAACCTTCTCCATCACTATTTCCAGTTTGGTTGGCTTAGCGATATAATCATCACACCCGGCCGCCATAAAGGTTTCTTTATCACCTTTCATAGCCAGGCTGGTCATGGCCACAATCGGAATAGTACTGTCAAATTGTTTAATGAGTCTCGTAGCCTCCACCCCATTCATCACCGGCATGTTAATATCCATAAAAACCATACCAACTTTATGTTCCTTAACCAACACAACCGCTTTTTCGCCGTTTTCAGCATGCAATACATGAAAGCCTTTGGAGTCCAAATAAGTTTCCAACATTTTTTCACTGATCATATCATCTTCAGCTATAAGAATACACTTACTTGATGCCCCAACAGTATTCGTTTCCTCCGATGTTTGTTTTTGTGGGGAATACTCTTCTGCTACTGCTAAAGAAAAATAAAACCGGGTTCCTTTACCTAATTCTGATTCTACCTGTAATTGCCCTCCAAGCATCTCTACCAGTGATTGGGCTATGGTGAGCCCCAACCCTATGCCACCATACTTGCGCTCCAGGTCATTATCAATCTGAGTAAACTTATTAAATATCTCCTGCTGACGTTCTTTGGCAATGCCAATACCTTCATCTTCGACATACATTTCTACCCGGTTTCCACTTATCCGCTGATATCCAAAGCGGATTTCACCCGTAGTAGAAAATTTAAAGGCGTTATTAAGAAGATTAGAAATCACTTGTTCAAATCTACCCGGATCAGTATACAGGTAAACATCATCTGTTTTAACATAGTTAAGCCTAAGTTCCGGTTTTTCTGCCTTGATCACATTGGAAAAATTATTAAAGAGAGGCTCCAGTATAGCATGAAGCGAACATTCGCGAGGCTTTATGGTAAGTAATCCGCTACTTATCATAGAAGTGTCTACAATATCATCCAGTAATCGCAAAAGCATTACTTCTGAAGTCTTCATATCATCAAAAATTTCCTGCTGGTCTTCATCTAGATTTTCCTCGATGCTATCCTTTATCAGCTCTGTACCCATTGATATATGGTTTAAGGGTGTCCTGATTTCATGGGAAATGGATGCCAGAAAAGCGGTTTTAAGTCTATCAGCCGCTTGTGCCTTTTCTTTGGCTTTAATCAATTTCTGTTCGTTTTTCTTTCTTTCAGAGATATCATAACTCACACCAATAATCCCAATAATTTCACCATCCTGGTCTTTCAGATAAGTTTGAATAATATAGGCAGGAATAGTAGTACCATCTTTTCTTTTTACATCAAAGGCGCCTTCCCAATGGCCATCTCTATTCAACTGGTCAAAATTTTCCTTGACCACACCCTTCATTTCTTCAGGACAAAGTAACTCAATAATATTTTGCCCTACTGCTTCGCTACTCTTCCATAAGTATAAACTTTCAGCATGATGGTTCCAGGAAAGGATAACATTATTCAAATCAACAGTAATAACTGCGTTATGCACCTGATCTAAAAGAGATGCCTGGAAATTGATTTTTGCTCTTGCTTTTCTTTTTTCGGTAACATCTCTAAAAATACCAATGTTACAACCTCTCCCATTGATGATTTGTTTATGGGCATTCACATCCGCATAAAAAACTTCACCGTTCTTTTTAAGGCACGGCATCTCTGAGGAAAGGCGCTTGGCTCCTTTTGCCTGTGCCATAAACTCACTTTTTATATACTCCCATTTATCTTTTGGATGAATATCCTTAATACTCAGTTCCAATAATTCTTTTCTGATATAACCAAGCATCTCACATATAGCAGGGTTTACATCCACAATCTTTTTTGTTTCAATATCCGCGATAACAATACCGTCGGTGCTGGAAAGAAATAAGTCAAGGTACTTTGATTCTATTTCCTTAAGCTGTTTATGTGTTAATATTTTTTCTGTTTGATCAATAGCATATTCTATAACCCTGGACACATCACCCCGGGTATCTATGATCGGACAACAATGAACATCTACAATGTGTTCTTTGCCATATTGATCGATATGAATATGTTCGACCCTTACCTGTTGTTTAGTCTTTTTTGCTTCGGCAATTGGACAGGGATGATTGTCACCCAAACAGGGCTCGCTGTGGTTATGAGAAACTTCATAACAGTGCTTGGCAGTATTGATATCCAAGACATCTGATGTAATTGCATTGGTATCTAAAATTTCATAGGTATCTACATCAATGATATAAAAAGGAAATGGTAGCGTTGTAATAATCTGATTACAAAGCTGCGTTTTTTCCTGAAGCTGTGCTTCAGTTAACGCTCTTTTTTCACACTCTGCTTTAATTGCGCATTTTACATTATCTGGCACATCATCTCTTGCCAGTATGTTTTCCAGATCAGAGGGCATAATTCCAACTTTCAGTAATCAGTAGTCAGTAGTCAGTAGTCAGTAGTCAGTAGTCAGTAGTCAGTAGTCAGTAGTCAGTAGTCATCAAATGTATTATCCCAACTAATCGTAATGAATACAAGCAAAATCTATATTTTTTTTTGTTTTACGACACTAATTGACAATTCTAACCTGCATCTTCACAGGCAATTGAGGGTAATATCCTGGCGATATCCACCAGTAAATTGGGGGCTGGATTGGGGAATTGGGGGTTCCAGTTAAAAATATAAAAATGACATTTTTTAACATTTTCTTTTTCTTAGAGAGATAAAACCAAGGCTATTTTGGTACATAACCTTGTCACACAATTGTTTTCTATTACTATCCATGTAACTACGATACTTCCCATACAATATAGTCGCAATCACAACACATTATTCTCATTAACCAAACAGAGGGCTTTCAACTTTCTCAATTACCAGACAAGAAACCGTTTGAATGTGCTTTTCACAAGACAATCGCAAACTTAAAACAAATAAATTGCATTTTAGCAATCTTTTTCCGCGCACTTAAATTGCATTATTGCAATCTTATTAATTATTTCCCTTATTACTATAATAATCACAGCTATTTAAAATCTGGTACGTTCTTTGCTTTAGCATGGCATGATGAAACTACCGGGACAAAATATATTTGTTATTACACTGCTTTTAGCGGTAACGGCTTTGCTGTTTCGCTTTATCTATGAAAAAAGGCATCCGGTCGTTTTATCTGGAAATAACGCCCGGTTTGTAGCGGTAGCCTCCACCGGAGCAGATATCAATAGTCCGGTAGCTTATCTTTTCGGAAGAGCACCCTATTTCCTTGTTTGTGACCGTTCAAATCTCACCTATAAAATCATTGCCAATAAATTCATGGACCAGCCCCATGCGGTGGGTTTACGGGTTAGTGAAATGCTGGTTAAAAAAAATATAGACGCGGTCTGCGGAAATAATTTTGGTTTTGAACCGGCACGTATTTTCAAGTCCTCCAATGTTGAGATGTATACCGATATCAAAGGAACGGTGCTGCAAACCATACAGTCGTTCCCCGAAGCCATGGTAAAGGTTGATAAAATGACCGTACCCCAGCATTACGGCATCACCGGCAGCAAAAAACTCATATCCTGTTCATCTTTTGACGCCCAGGCCAATGTGGCGGAAATCGTACAGGGGACATTTTCAATCTGCTACAACTGCGGATACAAAATTGCCAGTTCAAAAATCCCTCCGGGCTCAGGTATGACCTGTCCCCACTGCAGTAACAGCCTGCATCAGGTAGTATCGGTTGCAGTGCCGGTGAACGTACAAACCATTACTTCTGGCATGAAAGTATTCTAAGATGAATAACCGTTCTCTGTTTATTCTGATTCTTGCCGGTGTAATCTATACTGCCTTTATTGCGGTGTATATAACCTACTCCCTGGCAAAATATGATTCCCTTGCTTCCCGGTCGTTGGTACAAGGTCATATTGAGATGAAAATAATCAACCACAAGGTCAAATGCGTCTGTCCCCAATGTGGCACCAAAGCTCTTCCCCGCTGTACTCAATGTAATGTGAGCATGTACTGGAACGGATATCAGGGGGCATTTATTTGTGAATCCTGTGGTCAGACGGGCTTCCCAAGCTGCCCACGTTGTAAAAACTTTATGAAATGGATAGAAAGTCTATGAATTCAAACTGGAAATTTATCACCATCCTCTACCTCTTTGCCTTCCTATTTCTTCTGTTGGGTGATTTAAACAACGATGTTCTGGAAATCCAGGATGACGGTGCATCAATGTGTCTTGCCTGTATAGGTCTGGAATAATCTCATGGAGAAAGACCTGAAACAGTTGAACATGATAGAACGGGCACGCGTTATTTCCCAATGGCTTTCGTTTATTATTCCAAATGCCTATATGGGCTTCCTCAAAACCAAAAAGATTTATCAGGGTTCCCTTAAAAGTGTTTGCGTACCTTTTTTGAATTGCCACAGCTGCCCTACTTCATTTTTCACCTGTCCTATCGGGGCCATCCAGCATTTTGTTACCATCCATAAAATTCCTTTTACAGTTATCGGATATCTACTTGCCATATCTATGACAGTGGGGGCCATGGCTTGTGGCTGGTTATGTCCTTTTGGTCTTTTACAAGACCTGATGTACAAAATCAAAAGTTTTAAAATCACCATACCCAATCAGTTGACGTCTTTCCGATACTTTGTCTTGCTATTCCTGATTTTCCTTATACCCTTTTTTACGCAGGAAACCTGGTTTTCAAAACTCTGTCCTATGGGTACTCTTCAGGCAGGTCTCCCCTGGATTATCTGGAATCCTATGATGCCTGTTGATAATATCCCTGCAGTTTCTGCCAGCGCTATTGGGACCATGTTTCTTATTAAACTGGTAATCCTTCTTAGCTTCCTCTGCCTATTTGTTATTGCCAAAAGACCATTCTGCAGGGTTATTTGCCCTCTTGGCGCCATAATGGGGTTTTTCAATCGCTTCAGTCTTGTACGGCTGCAAGTAGACACCGGCCATTGTAAAGATTGCAATAAATGTGTCGGTGACTGTTTGGTTGAGCTTAATGTAAGCCACGATCCCAATCATTCTGCCTGTGTACGCTGCTTAAAATGTTTGAAATGTGAAAACGTGTCCATGCGGGTGGGTCCTGAAAAAAATCAGACCAGAGTTCTGCCACAACCAGAAACTGACGAAACATGAACAAAACACGTAAAGCACAATTAGAACGGTATGATACGATGAAGCGTAATATGTTTTTCTTTATTGCAGGTTTACTATCCCTTACCTTTTTGCTTATGGCTTCCAGGATGCACCGTACAAACAGCGAACCCGGCATGCAGGGAAAATGGCTGGGAATAGAAACTGTTGAACTTAACCGCACCATTAAAAAACAATATAACATCACAGCTTCCCGGGGATTACTGGTGACCAGGGTCTTTATCGGATCTCCCGCTGCTGCGGCAAACATCAAAAACGGGGATATCATCAGCAAATGGAACGGTAAAAGCATTACCAGCCAAAAGCAGTTCGGCAAGAATCTCAGTAATACCGCAAATAACAAAACAATCAGATTAACCATAAACAGACAGGGACAACAGGTTATCGCTGCCCTGGTCCCCGGTGTGAGGCCGGGCGCATTCTAAAAACCGTTAAGGAGAAATAATGACAGACAATGAACTCGACGATATGCTTGAAGGTGAGGCTCCTCAAAAATTATTTCCTAAGATTTCCAAAACAAACCAAAAACCAATACTTATAGGCGGGGGGATTGCACTTCTGGTTATTGTTTTTGCCATATTCCTTACTATCGAAGAACGGGTAGAAGCAAACACGGGTATTACAGCTCCCCTTCAGGGAAGAACCGTCGCTGCTACTATTCCTCCCGGTTGCGTTACTTGTCCCAGTGTGGCTAATTGCTTCCCGGGAGCTACTCCTCAAGGTCAAGCCGTTGCGGCTACCATTCCTCCCGGATGTGTTACTTGTCCCAGTGTGGCTAATTGCTTCCCAGGGGCCACTCCTCAAGGGCAAACCGTTGCGGCTACCATTCCTCCCGGTTGCGCAACTTGTCCCAGTGTGGCTAATTGTTTCCCGGGGGCCACTCCTCAAGGTGCTGCAGTAGCCTATACCCCACCCTCAACTATCCCAAACGAAAATAACCGGCATTGGAATGCATCCACACATCCCGGTGTACAATCGTATAATTTAAATAACCTGGCCCCGCCTATCTTCAGGGATGCCATACTCCCCCACGAATACCGGGGGGTATGCGCCAGTTGCCACCAGATTCATCCTGATATTGCCATTTCTTTTACCGCCCAAATGATACATGAATACCGGGGAGTCTGTTCTAATTGTCATGCAATTATGGGAACGCCAGCAGGCGTGAGTATGTAAAATGGCAAAAAGGTCAAACCAAAACACTGCTGCTGCCATTCTCTACCAGGCGCTTATTATTTATGTATGCCTGTTTATTTCTAAGGTAGCTTTTGGCGCTATCTATAATGCAAAATCGTTACTGGTGGCCGGACTGCCCTCTTTATTTGGTGCATTTACCGCACTGCTTTGCATTATTGAGTTCCAGGCAAAACACAAAAAGAAAAGCCATAAAAAGGCCATATTTTCCTATGATAAACTTTCCTTTTTCCTACTGGCGGGACTTTCTCTTATTATTGTTCTCGCCACCTGTGCATTGTTGTATGCCTTTGCCCATGTCATGTTTTTTCATATGATATACCCTCCTGCCATGGCTTCTGCCTGGATAGCAGTTATTTTTATGGCCATTAATTTTATTCTCCTAAACTATTTACAGTCCCATACGAGCCTGCATACGAGTAAACATTACAAAAAGCTTATCTTTATCACCGGCTTTGATTTCTTATGCACTGCGGCTTCCATCTTTATCATTATCATTTCCAGAAGCGGTCCATTTATTACCGATTACCTGGCTGCCGCGGCTATGGCGTTAGGTGTTCTCATCTACAGTATTTACAGCTTGAGTAAAGCATATCAGAGTTTAATGGACACCAGCCTGCCTACGGTCTCCCGCTCTCTACTTAAACCTCATATTCTTAGGGCACACAAAGATATACGCCTTATTGCTTTAAAAATTGTTAAGCAAAAAAATAGTATGGAAATTTACAGTTCTATTTCTCTCTCTGAAACCACCTCAGTCAAGCAATCAAAAACAATTATACGTTCAATTATTGCAAATATTCAGGGAGCCATTGCTGGCCAATCAAACTGCTATGTAAACGTTAAGGGGCGTCATGTTTAAAACACTATTTAACCCGGGTGTTTGTGCAAGTACCCACCGTTGCCCAAGCTGCGGCAACCGCATCATGATTTGGAGTATAGCAGCAAATCTATTTCTCGCTGTTTTGAAATTCCTCATGGGTATGTGGTTTAATAGTAATGGTCTCATGGCAGATGGCCTGCAATCATTTTCCTGCGTGGTCGGTGGCCTTATTATACTGTACAGTATACATGCTTCTAAAAAAGACCCTGATTTTTCTCATCCTTTCGGCTATCGAAAAGCCGAATTTATTACCTCTCTGCTCGTTTACAGCATCCTTTTTGCGCTGGGTATCTTTATTTTTGTTACCAATATCACCCAATTACTCAGGGGCGGGTTTTATCCGCCTTCTTTTATCACCTTCCCGGTTGCGATCCTCTCTATTCTTCTGAATTACATTATGTTTAAATACAGTCTGTGCGCAGGGAGAGAACTTAAAAGTGGTGGTATGAAAGCGAATGCATACCAGAATAAGGCCGATATGCTCTCTTCTTGTGGCGTTTCTATTGGGATTCTATTATCACAATTCGGTGGTGCCTGGCAGATCCTCGACCCTCTGGCAGCAGCCATTGTAGGGATTATTATTATCAGGGACGCCTATCACCAATGGAAAGAACCCGTTAATATCATTCTGGATAAAGAACCGGAACCTGATTTTGCACATAAACTACAGGTTCTTATTGAAGACGAAATGCCGGAAGCCATGATCTCTTCTATAAAACTCCAGCGTAAAGGCCAGAAATACTGGGCCGGAATTGTGATTAATGCACCAGACACCTGGAATCTGAAACAGCTCGACTATTACATGGAAAAAATTCGCTCAACCGCATTGTTTAAAGGCGAGCACATTGAAGAGGTTGAGCTGTTTCTTGATAGTACGGTTTAACCTGTCCCACACTAGTGAGCTATCAGATTATTTTTTTTCATGTTATATACTCCTAAAGTAGTCTTTCCGGCTTGTGCCTCTAGGGCCTGTCCTCCGTACTTAGCAGTACTAAGGAAGGCGGACAGGCTTCGCGCTCCCATGTGCGTCAAGCTAAGGCTTCTTCTTTGAAAAAAGTGTTTAAAACCAGTCATTCCGACTTGTTCGGAATCAGGAACATTGTTGATATACATTTTCTAAACTTCAAATCTTGAAAAAAAACGGTAGTAAGCAACGGTGTTCAGGATTCCAGACAAGCTGGAATGACTGTGCTTGGGCGAAGTTTCCCTTAGCTTGACGCGAATGGGCTTGTCCGGAATCAGGAACAACCTGAAAAGACTTATTTGAAAGTACACTATGTTTGTTTAAACGCAACCATTTGGTTTCATTTTTACAACACTAACTATTGCACGAATGCAATTTTCTGTTGCAAACTCATCTTTTTTCAATAATTTAAGCACTGGCATAACTATTGCTTCTTAATCATAGTATGAGAAATGATAAAGAAATTTTAGATGTCGTAGATACAGCTATCTGCCGTTTTTTCAACGACGGACAAATCCAATTTAGTAACCAGGCCTTTTTAGACTACTTCGAAATCACATCCCCAATCAGTAAAAGGCAAAATGTCTTCAAACTTTTTCCTGAAGAAAATCAGAGCAGTTTTACCAAACGAATATCGTCTTTGAAGCAACACGGTTTCAGTTCCGAATTTGAGTCGTCCCTTTCTGATAAGGAACATAACGTCAACTGGCGTAAATGGAAACTTACCCATGGTACTGGTACCGGTGAAATATCAGATACATACTTGTTGACCGGGATAGATATCACCCACCAGAAACAACTAAGTAGCTCACTTAAACAAACACAATCTGAATTACACCAACTGTTTAATCTTGCAGTACCTTCTTGTGTTATCAGTAAATCATTCAAGATACTCCGGGTAAATCACACCTTTTGTTCTCTGTTTGACCTTAAACAGGAAGACGTTTTAGGATCGAACTGTTACGATATCTGGCAAGGACCGTTCTGTAATAAATCAGAATGTCCACTCACCCAGATTTTAAACGGTAATGAAAAGATAAATCAGGAAGTCGACCTGAGCCTTCGTAACGGCCGTAAATTAACATGCATTTTAAAGGGTATTCCATTTAAAGACCATCAAAATAACCTTATAGGCATTATTGAAAATTTCACTGACATCACTGAACGTAAAGCCTTTGAAAAGCGAGCATTTGAACTGGAAAAGATGAAATCAATAGGCACCCTGGCGGGCGGTATTGCCCATGACTTCAATAATGTGCTGGGTGCTATACTCGGGTCTGCAGAAAAGGTAGAGCGTGATCCTTACAACCTGGAAAAAGTAAAAGAAAGTATGGAAATAGTAACCATGGCTTGTGAACGCGGTGGCGACCTGGTTAAAAAATTAATGGCATTTGCCAGGAAGAGTGTGTATAAATTTGTAGAAACAGATATCCATGAACTTCTGGAAGAAACCCTCGCCCTACTTACTCATACCCTTGAAAAAAATATCACTGTAGTTAAACATTTCACCAAAGAAAAAGCCACTTTAAAATGCGACCAGGCCCAGATACAGAATGTCATTCTCAACCTGGTGGCTAATTCACGGCACGCGATGAGCCAGGGTGGCACTTTGAGTATAGAAACATCCCTTACCTGGCTCACCGATGACAATCTCGGTGCGGGTAAGTATATCAAACTAACCGTTAAAGATACCGGCAACGGAATTAAGGAAGAGGATAAGAAGCGTATTTTTGAACCCTTCTTCTCTACAAAAAATGAACAGGGTACCGGTTTTGGTCTGGCCAGTTCTTATGGTTGTATCAAAAGCCACAAAGGGAAAATTGAAATAGAAAGTGAAGTGAACCATGGTACTTCGGTCCACATATTTTTGCCTTATCATGAATGTGAGGTAGTAAAGCAAGATAAGCATCAAACCATTACTATCAAACCAGGCGTTCAGGCAGATAAAGAGGTTATCATAATTGATGACGATGAATTATTGCTCAAAATGTACAATAGTACCATGGAGGATAGCGGATATAAATATAAGCTCTTTAGTAATTCCCAGGACGCTATGTCTTATTATAAAGATAACTACCAACAGATAGGCGTGGTCGTTCTTGATATGATAATGCCGGAGATGGGCGGCCGGGATTGTTTCTTTCAGTTCCGGGAAATCAACGATGATGTTAAAACAATACTCATTAGTGGCTATGCTCCTTCTCAAGATGCACTTGAAGTAATGAAATTTGGAGTCCCCTTCTTAACCAAGCCTGTAAAATCAGAAAAGCTCTTAACGGAAATCGGTAACCAGATGGCATTGGTTGTAGAAAGTGATACCGGTACCAGTAAACCATCCATCCAGGCAAAACCGGTCAATGAAGAAGAACCCATTCCCGCCTCTATTGCGGTAGTTGATGACGATCGTACCCTGGCCAAACTTATCGGTGAATATTTAGAAGATATCGGACTTAAAGCTGACATCTTTTTTGGCGGTGAGCATATGCTTGATAATCTGCCGGAACATCCCTATCGTCTGGTTATTATCGATTATAATATGGAACAGATGAATGGAAATGAATTAATGCTGGCCCTAAATAAAATTCAATCTCCATCAAAGGCAGTATTATTAACAGGGCTGTTACTTGAGGATGGTATATTAGAAAACGCAAAAGAAGCCGGATTTCAATATTTCTTAAAAAAGCCTTTGGATACTTCTTTATTGCGCAGCATATTGCAGGAATGTTTTGGTGAACAATTGGTAAGTAGTGCTGTACATGAGCCGGGTAATCATGTAACCATCGTGGGCAAGAGTCAGTTGATGATTGAACTGAGAGAACAAATGGAAACATTCTCCAGAAAGGACGATAATATTCATATTCATGGAGATGCGGGAACAGGCAAAGAACTTTTTGCCCACACGCTCCATTTTATGGGCAAACGTCGTAATGCACCATATTTGACAATTAACTGTATTTCACTTCCCGATAATCTTCTCGAAAACGAACTATTCGGTTATGAACGAAAACTCCCTGATGGGAGCTATGATATAAAAAAAGGATTGTTTGAGCTGGCCCATACCGGTAGCATCTATATCAAGGGAATAGATCACCTTAATTATGAACTCCAGGCAAGAGTGCTTAATTGTATGCAAAAGAAAAAAATACAGCGTACCGGCTCTATCGTAGAACAAAATATTGATGTACGCATTATATCCTCATCCATTAGAAATCTGGAGGATATGGTATTGGATAATTATTTTAGTGAAGAGTTGTTTTGCAGCATTGCCACCAGACGATTAACCCTTCCCCGTCTCTGTGATCGAAAAGAAGACATTCCTGATCTTACTGATTTTTTCCGGCTTGAGTATAACACGGTCTATAACAAAAAAATCAAAAAAGGAAATAATGACTTATATAAGACTCTGATAAATTACTCATGGCCGGGAAATGTAAAAGAATTAAAACAAACCCTTTATCAGGTATTTTCTCTTTGTACCGAAAATGAGCCAACTACCGTGGACCTCCCTGTTAAAGTTATATGCCACACCTCCTGTGCAGAACCAGCCTCAGCGGAAGAACTCAGCTTAAATCGCTACCTGGAATCATTGAAAAAAGATTACCTGATTAAGCTCCTGAAACGCTATAACAATAATATCCCATTATGCGCAGAGCACGCTAAAGTGAACCGGACATCTTTTTACCATATTTTAAAGAAACACGGGATATCGGTGAAACAGGATAGAGCATAATCAACAATTAAATTCTAGTGGCCGCAGTGTACTCAATGTGTGAATGAGTATTTTTTTCTCAATAGCATCGCCCAATACAATCGGACGATGCATTCTCAAATTACCGGCTTGTCAGGTCAGTCAGTATTGTTATCTGCTTCTGACGAGTCTTCTTTCAGCTTATTTATGTGACTATGTATATCCTTTATTCTTTCTTCAAGACTCTTCATTTCTGACTCTAACTGTTCCAGATTATTTTCCATTTTTGGGGTATCGAAGGAATAACCGTTCCCAGTGTATCCATTTCCCGCACATCGGCCACGGCGTCTTCCACCATCACGACCATATCCAGCGTTATGTCCTGGTATTCCGGTCATAGTAGCAGTTGAACCAACGCCTTCCTCGCAGGCTCCCATTCCCCTGCCCGTACCGGGTCCCTGGCCCCGGGGGCCTGTTTTATTATTTCTCGGCATAATTTACCTCCTGATGTTATTGTTAACTTGGTGTTTTTTCCTTGTACCTGAGAAAATCTGTTTTGAAATCTTTGGAATACTGGTATGAAGGAGTGAATGATTTAATTTTTTCAACCAGTACTCCAAAGAAATATTTTAGAAAACTTTACTCATTACCTCGCCGTCCTTTTCTTCGTCCCCTACCTTGACTGCGGTATATTGCTGTTGTATCTTGAACATCATAGTCCCGATTATTCTTTCCGCTCCAGCTTCCCCGTTTTCGACCTCCAGGTTCAATTATCATAAATGGTGAGAGTTCCCCTTTCTGGAAAGCCACAACAGCATCATCAGCATCTGCAGTAACCCACTGGAATACAGTAATCCCATGGACAGATAGTTTATAGACCATATGTTTTTCTAACGCTCCACAAATGAGTGCCCTCACACCATAATCAAGAAAATGCTGGATAGAAAACCTGCATTGTTCAAAAGGATATTTGCTTTTTTTCTTATATACAATAAGTCCATCCCGAAAAGTAATCCATAAAATGGACTCTGCGCAATCAAGTCGATGAGCAACACGCTCACCTGTTAATGGAATTGCTATTTTTATATCGTGCTCCATACCTCATAGTTATTGCAAATTATGTGCCAGGTATGAAATGTTGAAAATTAATGCAATTGGGTTTACATCCCCCTGCCCTGCTTGTTGCAAGTGATGCAAATGATGCGCAACCGTTTCACACCATATGATGTTTTTTCATCTGTCTCCACAAGGTACTCCGATTAACGCCCAGCAGTTCTGCGGCTTTTGATTTTTTTCCGTATGACCTGTGGAGTGCATCAACAATCTGGTCTTTTTCAATTAATCCAAAACGTGGGTATTGTTCTGAGAAAGTATTGTGGTTTACTGTCTTTTGGTTTGTGATGATGTCTTTTGAAAGGTATTTTGGTTCTATGACCCGCTCTTTACACATTACAAAAGCATATTCAATCACATTTTCCAATTCTCTAATATTACCCGGGTAATCATAGTTAGTCAATAGTTCAAGAGCATCTTCTGAGACACTTTGTATATTTTTGCCAGTAATCGCATTCATTTTGTTAATGAAATGTTCTATTAACAGAGGTATATCTTCTTTTCTCTGATTTAATGGCGGTAATAACAGCTTTATGACATTAAGCCGATAAAACAAGTCCTGTCTAAAAGCCTTTTCTTCTACCCGCTGTTTTAAATTTCTATTGGTAGCAGACACGATGCGGGCATCAGTTGGTATTGGTATTTCACCTCCCAACGGTTCATATACTTTTTCTTGTAACACCCGCAATAATTTCGATTGAACGGTACCAGGCAGTTCTCCTATTTCATCAAGAAAAAGTGTTCCTCCTTTTGCCAATGCAAACCTGCCAGGTTTATTTTTCTTGGCATCAGTAAAAGCACCTTTTTCATACCCAAAAAGTTCTGATTCTATAAGTGACTCAGGGAGGGAAGCACAATTAACAGCTACAAAGCGACCTTTTCTCCCACTTAAATTATGTATAGCTCTGGCTATCAGCTCTTTACCCGTTCCACTATCACCTTCTATTAAAACAGTGCTCGTGCTTTCAGCGATATCAGGAAGAATATCAAGCATATCATGGATTTGCTTGTTCTGTGAAATGATATCTTCGCTACTATATCCAGCCTTAATTGTTTTTCTCAGGGTACTCACTTCACTTTGGTCAAGAAAAGTCTCTACACCACCTAAAATGTTTCCATTATCATCTTTAAGTACAGAAGCATTTATGCTGATAGGTACTTTCTTGCCCTTGCTGTTTATGATATCCACATTGTTAACAGCATATTTTGCATCATCTTTAATAGCATTTTTTAGGGCACAATTAGTATTACAAATATTTACACGGAATACATCATAACATTTACAACCAATGGCCTTTTCTCTGGATATGCCGGTAATAAACTCGGCCCGTCGATTGAAATAATTAATGGTAAAATCACGATCAACGGTAAATACCCCCTCAGCAATGGAATCGAGGATAATGTCTTTAATAGACAATTTATTCCACGTATTTATACCATAATGTGACAAACAGAGCGCAGGACAAATACATTAAAATTGAAATTGCCACTACACCTGTGGTGCGGACGTTCCAACTAACCCCAGGCAAAATAAAGAAGACTTGAAGAAAGACTACGCCCACTATAACAAAAATTGCAGATAAATAAAAAAATTTCTTAACGTGCATCATATCCTATTTCCACCTCTCTTTTGCAACATACAATTGCATATTTGCAACATTTTTAATCTGTTTCAGGCTCTACTATATATGTTGCAAAAAGCGTTCCAACTTTTACCGTTCCAACTTTTCGGCCATCACCCTAATTGGCATAGATTTTGCGTTTTAAATATGGTTACGTATTTTATTAATAGAAGAGAATAGTTATCAGTTCCCAGTTACCAGAATTAGGTTCCTCAGCAGAATTATTAAGTTCTTCGAAAATCATAATTAATGCGGAGTTCTCATTAAAAACTGACGACTGACAACTGATTACTGATTACTCGTTTTTTTCGCTTAGAAGGTACTCAATGGGATATAAAGTCAAAAATTTTATGCCGGAAGCTACCCTCACTTTTGCAGGGGTTACTGCTGCAGCTTTGCTTAAAAAGCGTACTGTTCAATCACTTATACGGAGTCAATTTCGGAAGTTGACTACAGGCAGTACAGAAAAACAATATCGAACAGTACCAGAAACTGAGGAACATGCCCGGCAAATTATAAACATTCTGAAAAGCCATAATATCACCCCAAAACTTATCGCCATTGACGGTTTACCCGGAAGTGGTAAAAGTACTCTGGGACGAAGTCTAGCAAAAAATACAGGTCTCAAATGGAGAACTCTTTACTGGAAAGAACTGAGAGAACGTTTTATTTTCAGGCCGGGATATGTATACGAGAATATCCGGCTTATAAGAACACAAAATCTGCGATTTTTTGATGCTATTATTTATTTAAGTATCGATCCGTTACTTACCAGGCAACGTATCATAGACCGTGATAGGAACGGAACACTTGCAGATACCGTTGATTTTAAAAGAATGAAAAAAGTGGGTGACCTTGCTTTCAACATGCTTAATGGTGAAGTAATAACCATTCCCCATTCCCCTATTAGTATTAAACTTAAACCCCAGAGCGGCTTTCACGACCACAAAAACATTCTCCATGCATTAAAATCACACAATATTAATACTAACCCGCTATCCAAAGAAGCCAAGCTTCAGGCTATATGTTTTGGTAAATCAGAGGACGGTATACTTAGTTATTTCAACAAAACGGCATATCAGGATGAAATAATTAAAGGCATGAAGGCAGCTATAAAAAGAGGAATAGCAATCGAAAAGTTGTTATAACATTATCTATGATATCAAAGATGCAATACTTAGATACCGTCATATCCAATTGGTTTATTAACCACCAAAGCCGCTACCTCAGTATTCTTTTTAGAATGATTTCCACTCTGGGCGCTGGCCACAGCATGGTCATAATTTATGTGAGTACCTGGATATTTGTTCCCAACTTTCGAAGGGTGGTTTATACAATTGTGTTAGGCGAAATTATTGGTCTTTGTGTGATACTGGTTTTCCGACGTTTAGTAAAAAGAAAACGACCGTGCACAAACCCTCAATTTTTGATACCCTTTCCCTGGCACAAAAATTCATTTCCCTCCCATCATGCCTTACGATCAGCCATGCTTTTGGTGGTTGTTTCCCAGTCCTTCCCCAACATCTTTATTTTTTTATTGGTTATTGCAGGGATGGTTTGTTTTTCCCGGATCTATCTAACCATGCATTTTCTTACTGATATTCTAGCAGGCATAATTTTTGGGACAATAGTCGGGTATTTGGCTATCTGTATGTATTAAGATTATTACACCTGTGATTTGTATACTCAGGGCTTTATAAATCGCGAAATAAGCCCAAAAACCTTTATTTTTTGTTAAATTTACTCATAGAATAGACCATACGAATTGAGACATTTCTTACATGAAAGATACTCAGAATCCCACACCCGAAGAAGCCAGAGACACCATTCTTGATTCTATTGCTGATGGTGTTTTTACCATAGATCTCAACTACAACATCACCTTCTTTAACCGAGCTGCGGAGCAAATCACCGGGGTGTCTAAAACAGAAGCGTTAACCAAAAAATGTTCTGATGTTTTCAGAGCTAATATTTGTAAAAAGGGGTGTTCCCTTCAACAAACCCTGCAAAGTGGTGAGTCCATAGTTAATCGAAGAGTAACTATTCTGGACAATAGCGGTCAGAAAATCCCTATCAGTATTTCCACATCTACCCTTCGAAATCAAACCAATAAAATAATAGGTGGAGTGGAAACCTTCCGTAATCTCTCCGAACTTGAATTGCTACGAAAAAAGATTAAAAACAAATACTCTTTTGAAGACATCATTTCCAAAAATCATGAGATCCATAAGATTATCGATATATTACCCGATCTTGCAAAAAGTAACAGTACAGTTCTCATTGAAGGTCCCAGTGGCTCTGGTAAAGAGCTCTTTGCGAAAGCAATCCACAACCTGAGTGGTCGTAAAGGTAAATACATTGCCCTTAATTGTACGGCCTTACCAGATACACTTTTGGAGTCTGAACTTTTTGGCTATGTACAGGGCGCTTTTACTGATGCTAAGAAAAATAAACCCGGACGCTTTGCTTTGGCTGAAGGAGGCACATTATTCCTGGATGAAATAGGAGATATTTCCACGGTTCTCCAAACCAAACTGCTTCGGGTATTACAAGAAAAAGAATACGATCCCCTTGGTTCAGAATGTTCGGTAAAAGCCAATGTTCGGATTATTGCAGCAACCAACCGACCGCTTTCAGAACTGGTCGCTAATGGTGACTTTAGAGACGACCTCTATTACCGGCTCAATGTAATCCGCCTCTACCTTCCCCCTCTTTCAAAAAGACGCGAAGACATTCCGCTCCTTATTGACCATTTTATTCAAATGTTTAATGTTCAGAAAGGTAAAGATATCGAGGACGTTTCTGAAGACGCTCTGGATCTTCTTATGCGATATAACTATCCCGGAAACGTGCGTGAACTTGAAAATTTCATTGAGTACGCGTTCGTTCTGTGCCGGAATTCTGTAATTCAGCCCCGTCATCTCCCTTCTGAACTCACTAAAAATTTACCGGACCAGCCCCTTGCCACACAAGAGCCTCAACATCCCCTGCACCAGGCAGAAGAAATGGCACTCCGGAAAGCATTGAGGAAGTTTAATAACAGTAAAAAACTTACTGCGGAATACCTGGGGATAAATAAAAGTACGCTCTGGCGTAAAATGAAAAAATTTGGAATGCTACAATAATTGCGGAATTGCAATACATTGGTGCAACATGATTCATTACGCACCATTTACATCAATATAAGATGTACTAAATTTGTATCTGTTCAGTATTGGCATATATTGGTAAATACACTCAATATGTCATTGCCCGGCTTGACCGGGCAATCCAGCAAATCGTCGAATTTTAGATGGATTACCCGGTCAAGCCGGGTAATGACTTGTTCTTAACATTTACAAATAACAGCCAATATTGAAAAGAATCCAATTACTGTTTATCAATAGAACTTTTTATTGGCACAAATTTCGCTTATCTTTTAAACATATTACAACTAATATACATACAATAAATTTTAATTAGTCAAAGAGGAGTTACACTCAAATGCAAAAAGCAAAAATAGCTGTTCCGTCTAAAGGAATCGGAGGTCTTGAGGGAATACGTTCAAATCATTTTGGCCATTGTGATTCATTTACTCTGGTTGACGTTGCAGATGGAGAAATTAAGAATGTCTCTATATTGGGAAACAAAGAACATGCACAAGGTGGATGTCTTGTTCCTGTGAATTTACTTGCACAGGAAAACGTTACAGCCATTATTGTAGGAGGAATAGGATTACGCCCGCTTTCCGCTTTTAATGAGGTTGGAATAGGTGTCTACTTTAATAATACCAGTGCTGAAATTGGTATCGTTGTTGATGCTTTTATAGAAGGCAAATTACCATTAATTGAGCAAAACCAGGTTTGCCAGGGCTCGGGTAATTGCCGTCACTGATTTGTTCCTCATGTTGTCATTGCCCGGCTTGACCGGGCAATCCAACGAACGAAAGTGAGTAAAATAGACGGAAATCGCTATTTCTTTTGGTGTATTCCCTAGTCAAGCCGTTGAATGACATCGTTGAACCATTTTTTTATTCTTATGACACTGTTTGTAAAACTCTTTGCTACCTTATTAACTTCTCGATATGCCATCCTTCACTCCTTACAGGAGCTTCGGATGACTACTCGAAGTGACGAAAGAGGATTACCTGGTCACTGATAACCTAACCTTACTCTCAGGCGGCAGTCCCGGGTGACATGCAGTACAATATCCAAGCGCTTTAACAGAATCTGCTTTGGCCTGTTCCCCCATTGCAATAAATCCGTCCGCCTGTTTAGCTTGTTCCTCATGGCAGTCCTTGCATTTTTTATGCATGGCATCCACATAACTATCTGCCAGGTAAGAGGTGGTGTCAGAGGGAAGTAGCTTATGGCATTCGGCAGTGTTACAAGACAAGACTTCGGCCTTTGCCTTCGTGTTCACATGGCAGGAATCGCATGATTTGTTTCCACCCATTAAGGTCTGGTGATACCCATGACTAAAAATGGAGGTAGCAAGATACATATCCTGGTGACATTCTGAACAGGAGGTAGGCCCATCTTTAGGTCGACTCATATGGTGACATGTCATGCATGAATCTCGAGAAACACCCATCATTTGCTGATGCTGAGCATGGGGAAACAGTACACTTTCCAGCGCACGGTTTCCATCAATGGACAGGGTATCCCATCCCACTGCATCCTTTACCGGAGTATTGGGATATTGATATCCTTTGATAGCTGAAGAGGGTAATAACATTAAAGCTAAACCAACCCCTGCAATAACCGGAGCGGTAAAGATTGCGACACCCTTAACAAAAGAACGATCTGCACCAAAAAAAGGACCTGTTATTAATTTTTCACCAATTTCTTTTTTGTTATCCGGAGCGCCATCACCAAACAAATCAAAATGCTCCACAAAGAATATAAATACCATGGTAGCACCGGCAACCAGAGCAAGGCTTATCATCAATTCTGAGACCCAGGGGAAATAAGCAGGGCCTTTTTTGCTCATGGTCAGGAAAATATTCTGACGGTTCATAATAAAACCAAATACAACCATAGCAGCCGTCCAAAACAATCCTTTGGTATTACCGTTAATTTTTTTCCAATTAAAGAAGATACTCGGAATGATAGTTGAAATCAGAATTTCCACGATAAAGAGCGTACTGGTACCGGTACCATTAAATGCTACACCTAATTTCCCTTTTACTAAAAGGTCGCCTATACGGAAAACAAGATATACACCGAGTATGACTGAAGCTATTTTTCCCAGCTTCTGCATTAACTCTTGCCGGGGTTTATGATCATAAATAAGGGATGTTAATGTTGATTCAAATATCACCATTGCACACCCAAGTCCTGCTGCCGAGATAAAATAGAGGATGTAGATATTAGAAGTATACCATAATTCATGCACTCTAAAAGGCATGATAAGAAACAATGATCCCAAAGAAGATTGATGCAGAGTCGAAAGCATTATTCCTAAAATTACCAATGGCAACGAAAGATGTTTTAATATTTTATATGCTTTATGAAAGATGGGGTGCGAAAATAACGGGTGCTCAAGTACAATTGGTGCGACCTCAAGAGCAAGTACGGTTAGATAAAGCGTCACACAGGTTCCCACTTCAAACAATACGGAACGGTATTGCCAAAACACCATAGGATGCCATATATTCCAGGGTAACCCGAGGTCCATCATGAGCCCTATAGCTACTATCACATAACCCAAAAACGCAGTAAGTACTGCAGGCCGTACAATGGGCCGAAACTGCTCCAGACCAAATACATAGACCACTGCGGCCATCGTAAAACCGCCTGCGGCCAGAGCCACACCGGCCATTACATCAAAACCAATCCAGAATCCCCAGGGTGTTGCGTCTGACAAACCTGTAGTCGCTCCCAGACCGTGTACCAATCGCAAGAAACCACTGGTTGCGCCAAACCCAATTAATAACCAAAGCAGGGATTTAACCATTTGCCGTTTATTCATTACTGTCCTCGCCTTTTTCTTCTGTACCTGCATCACCGGTTTCATTTTCAACTGCTTTTTTTTCAGCTTCTTCTTTTACCTTCATGGCCCGCATTTTGTTTCTACGACCGATTATCCAAAACGCCCCTGTCATAGCTGCTCCCATGCCCAAAAACTCTGTCGGAACCTTACTTAATGCTGACCAGGTAAGTTTGGGTAACGCCTCCTTGCCCAGGTCGTCTTTCCAGCCAAGGAAACCAAGTGGAATATCTGATAGATACAATACCGAAGTTCCACCAACCTCAACTTCACCAAAAACCCGGTTAATATATTTTTCGGGGTTTTTAGTTATACGCAGCTTTGCTTCAGCGATAAGCTTGTCCCGGTCCCCAAATACGGTAGCTCCTGTTGGGCAAGCCTCCGTGCAGGCTGGTTGTTTGCCAACAGAGACCCGTTCATAACACATAGTGCATTTACGTACATAGGGTACGGGAGTATCCCATTCATATTTTGGCACCCCATAGGGGCAAGCCATCATACAATAGCGACAACCAATACATTTCTTTTTATCATATACTACCGGCCCTGATTTTGTTTTCTTCAGAGCACCTACAATACAGGCTGAAACACAGGCCGGTTCCAGACAATGCCGACATTGCTTTCGCACATAATGGCTGTCCGGTTGTTTAATAATGGAAGTCCAGCGGTTTGCGGCCAGGCCATCACTGGTATGTTGGGGTGCTGGAATATGCTTATCCAGCTTATTAGCATCCACACACGCGCCTACGCATTTATGGCAGCCAATGCACTTTGTTACATCTGTGAGTATTCCAATCATACTTTTTTATTCTCTTCTCCATAAAGTGTTTTGTTGACTTCTTCTCCGGCTCTTGCAGGAAAATGCCAGGCAATGTTTGAAGCAATTCTCATAATCGGGTATAAAAAACAATGCGCTAGTTTTGAAAAGGGTACGAGGATAAGTATCAAATTGCCAGCCATCACATGTATAACCATTACAAGGTTATAAGGGATAGGATTAAAAGGTTTGGAGGCAATAAATCCATTTATAAATATGGCCAGAATAAGCACTAAAAGTGCATAATCAATCACCGAACTCAAAAACCGGGTATCGCGATGAAAGATACGGTTTAGAAGCAAAATACCCCCGGTTACTATCGTTGTTATGGTAAGTACATTAGCAATGGCTGCAGGTATACCAGGCCAGGACAGTCCTAATTTTTGCCAGAGTAAAATATGATCAAGCAAAAACAGGGGGACGATTATAAGGCCAATATGAAAGACTACTGACACTATGCTGATAGCAGATCTCGAATTGGTAATATGTTTAATGGGAATCATCCATTCAAAGGTTTCTTTTATAAGAGCTTTGTACGGAATATTTTTGTCCCCTGCTTTATCCAACGCATTTTTAGTACCCCACAACGTAATAAACGCAGTGCGTGCCAATCCTAAGACCATTATAACGAAACTCCCCGCAAACAAAGAGCCTTTCGCAAATTCAAGAAATTGTTCCATTAACCTTTTCCTTTATTTCAGTTTAATCGCTTTTAAAATCAAATCATGCAAGCCCATTCGCTTCATGGGCAAGTCAAAATATTCTATTACTTCCTCAATTTGTTTTTTGCAGTTAGCGCAAGGAGTAATAACAATATCGGCCCCGGTAGCTCGCAATTGGTCAGCCTTTTTTTTCCCGGCCGCGTTCATCCGGAAGTCTTTCACTTCATCTACTGATACCGTGCCGCCGCCGCCGCCGCAACAGAGGTTGTACTTGCCGTTAGGAGTCATTTCCACAAAGTTTTTAATAAAGCTCTTGATAATCTTCCGTGGCTGCTCTATAATCCAACCCGATCGCACATAGTTACAGGGGTCATGATAGGTAACTTTCTCAGTTATCACATTAGGGTCAAGTTCAATTTTTCCTTCTTCAAGGAGTTTGAGGGTTAGCTCAAGCAGATTCACTACGGGTATTTCACTTCCTTCGTTATAAGTAGGAACAAAATTTTTGGCCGTACGGGAAGCATGTCCACACTCCCCTATTAATATTTTTTTACCCTTTAATCGTCTGACTTCATCTATTTCATTTCGTACGATTTTACCGAGAAAATCATCGCTATAAAATAGTCCATAGTTAATACCATCATAATTACCGGTACCAATAGTCCAACTGATACCAGCCGTTTGTAAGACACAGGCCATACCCATCAAGGTGTCAGCCTCAAGGAGGTAATCACTGACAGGAGCAAAAAACACATATTCAGCCCCCTCAACATCAATGGGAAACTTAACTTTAATACCTTTTGTCTCTTCTATCTCTTCTTCTAAAAATTCCAGCGTATCTATCAAAGCAGGTACGGGTATTGCGGATGTGTTTTTTGAAGCTCCCTCTAATTGCTCACGAACAGACACTTGCAAAGCCTTTGGTACGATGCCAATTTCAGCAAGGATATACCGCCCTAGATGAGTTATCATCCCATGTTCTATTCCCATGGGGCAATAAAACGTGCAACGCCTGCAAGCTGTACATTGGTAATAGGATTCGAGCATTTCATCGATATCCTTTTCGGTAATTCCGCTTCCGCCGGTGAGTTTTGACTTCATCCATCCACCTAGCGTAAAATGCCTTTTATATATCCGTAACAATATGCTGGAGCGATAACAGGGAATATCCTCAGGTTTTCCGGTAGTCTGATAAATCTGGCACCCCGAAGCACAGCGAGCGCATTTCATAGATATCCGGGTATATAAATCCAGGATAAACTTGTAATTGGAGTGCTCCAATATAGCGGAAAACGCCTTGAGAAATGCATCAACCCGCTTATACTCCAGGGGAGCTTCGATGTAATACGGGTACTTATTTTTTGGTTTTTCTTTTATTGTCATAACATCTTCTTCTTTGTTTATCTTATTTTTGTTTCAAAACAGTCATTCCGGCTTGTCCGGAATCAGGCTTTAGAATGGGAGACATAGTCATTCCAGCTTGTCTGGAATCAAGCTTTAGAATGGGAGAGATAGTCATTCCAGCTTGTCTGGAATCAAGCTTTAGAATGGTAGACACAGTCATTCCGGCTTGTCCGGAATCAGGCTTTAGAATGGGAGAGATAGTCATTCCGGCTTGTCTGGAATCAGGCTTTAGAATGGGAGAGATAGTCATTCCAGCTTGTCTGGAATCAGGCTTTAGAATGGTAACCAATATTTGGAAAAGAAAATCATTTGCAAAAAAAACAGATTGCATATTATCTTCCTGATTCAGAATTTATGCTTTTGATTCCGGACAAGCCGGAATGACTGGTTTTTGGATAATTACGTAACATAAGAACGCACATCCCTACTCTTCCCCTCTCATCATCTTCTTAATCTTCTCCAGCATATCAGCATCAGCTGTATCCAATAATTGTTTCACTTCTGACTTCAAATCCTTTTCTCCACCACAGTCGCCATCTTCTAAGCAAAGAATCTTTTTAACTGCAGCCACATAATTAATTGCATTCACCGGCTTTTCCAGATATATCCCCGGCCCGGACATCGTCATTTCATCAAAATCCGTTTTTCCCAACTCATCACGCGCATGGCCGGTAACTATCATAACGGGTATTTTTGACCATTCCGGATGTTTCTTTAATTCCCGATGCATTTTAATGCCGGATCCTTTGGGCATCACAATATCAAGCGATATAAGATCAGGTGTTTTTTCCTTGAGTCTCTCTATTGCTTCAATACCATCAAAAGCGGTAACTACCGTAAATCCTGCATCTTGAAGAACCATGCTCAAATAACGAACAACATCGTCTTCATCATCCACAATAAGTACTGTTTTACCTAATTCATTACTCATAAGCTACCCTGTTTTAAGGTGAATCATTCATTACTGGTAATTGTTTTCGCGGCAAGACTATTTTAAAAACCGAACCCTTCCCCGGAATGGATTCAACTTCAATTTTTCCGCCATGTTCTTGAACTATTTTGCGAGTGGTCAATAGTCCTAATCCCGTTCCATTACCGCCCTTTGTAGTGAAAAATGTGGTAAATATTTTTTTCTGAATATCATAATCAATTCCTGAACCATTGTCTGAAACGCTTATGGTGATATTACCGCCATCTTCAACCGCATCCAAAATCACTATTTTTTTATCTTTACTACTGATATGACACGTATCAATAGCATTTGACACCAGATTTGTTAGACAGGTATGTATGGCATCAGGATCCAGAGGGGCAGAAGCCATATATTTTTTCCTGGTTTTTTTAAGCTCTATCCCCATTTTGCTGGCTGTATCCGCATAAAGCTCTACAATATCATCGAGCAAAACATTTGGGTCAATTAATTTCACCACTGGCTTCCGCCCCTTGGCAAAACTTAAAAAGTCCTTAACTAAAGTTGAAACCTTGGTAATGTTCCGCTGAAGCATGTCCCAACCCTCTGCTGTACGAGACTGGTCACCTTTATTTATGCCAACCTCAACCATGTACATTCCACCCTCAACCCCCATCAGGATATTTTTCACACTATGCGCCAATCCGGCCACTGTTTGACCTACAGCGGCCAACCGTTCCGCTTCTAACTTATCTTTCTCCAGAGATTTTATCTGAGTAATATCTGTGAGAATTTCCATTACGTAGTCAACGTTACCGTTTTCACCCATTAATGGAGAAGTGGTAACAATATAATGGGTCTCATCACCCACCTTATTTATACCAACATGGGTAGAAGTGTGTTCTTGACCATCATGAAAGGTCATTTCCGTAGGGCATTTTTCACAAACTACAGAGCGTTTTTTATAGACATCATAGCAATGACGACCACGGCAAGAACCAAAGGTATTTCTTAATTTTTCATTGGAACGGACAATTTTATAGTCCCGATCCAAAATTGCTATATAGCATGGAACCTTTTCAAAAAGGATACCACTCTCTCCGGGAAAGTCTTCTATGTTGCCGTTATAGGGTGCCAATGATGTTCCTTAATTTTGTGAGTAAAGGTGTCTATTTCCTTCCCCTTCCCCTTAGAGTCCCGCCAATATGGAGAAGGGGGACTGAGGGGATGGGGGCTTTTCTGAAACTGGATAGAGAACCCGAACTTTATACCCATAATCATTTCGTTTCAATCCGTATCTAGCCAACCCCCAATAAACTCTTAACTTCTGCCAGCAGTTTATCCTTATCAATAGGTTTTTCAAAATAGGCTTTAGGAGGAACGACCTGTTTACGTTGTTCAATAAAACTTTTAAAAGAAAAATCGACTCCGGTCACTAGAATCACAGGGATTTCTTTTGTTGCTTCATGCTCACTCAAATTGCGTAACATGCGAACACCAGTCTCTCCCGGCATAGTTACATCCAGACTGATAAGGTCGGGCTTTTCCTTAATGGCCGTCTCCATTCCTTCTTTGCCGTTACATGCGGTAACCGTTTCAAAGCCATTGTCCTCCAGAAGGCTGGTTATGTACTTAACCACATCCGGCTCATCATCAACCACAAGAATCTTTTTACCATTGGTACTCATATTATGACCTTCCTTTTTTGCACCACCATAAAACTATTACCCACATCTATGGATAACATACCTCACCATATATATTACACGTAGCAGCTATGTTCGTATCGAACTGCTATCTGTTGTATCCTATATCAATTATCGTGCCAGTTTTGAAAACAGGGCAATATAAGTTGAATTCATCAACAATAAGCTTATACATTTTTAAACTCATGCAATATGCAATAGCGGAAGTATTCAGAGTTCAAAGTTGTCTAATCTCAGCCCGAAATTCAGTTCAAAGTTTAAGGTTGTCAGAACTAAGCGATAAGTTTTAACGTCACAGGTCTCAGCAGTCTGTTACCAAGTGCGCTGCGTAAAAAATAGTTTAAAAAAGTGGAATATTCATATATCTCATACCAACATTACTATATGCCACATTAATATTCCAAACAGATTTACTCTTTTAAACGTCTTAATCTACGCGAAGCACATTATTTTAACTGTGACCTAAGAACGTAGAACTGACAACTTTGAACTAACAAGAGGGAGCGTTGGGTCCACAACTTTGAACTTTTAACTAATGTTTCAGCTTATACCGCTTCATCTTCCTATACAACGTACTGGCGTCAATCTTCAGTTGCCTGGCAGCTTTAGTCTGATTACCCTTGTTGTTAAGCAGTGCTTCTTTAATGGCCCGTTTTTCTATGGCTTCCAGTGAAAGGTTTCCAATATCAAGTTTTACACTATGCCCCCCCGTTAATTCACGGGGCAAATGCTCTACACGGATAACAGAATTTTTACATAAAACAAATGCATGTTGTATCACATTTTCCAGCTCTCGCACATTCCCGGGGAAATCATACCCCATTAAGAGATCTATTGCAGTCTCATCCACCGCTTCAATGTTTTTACCGGTTTCTGTATTTAAACACCTGCGAAAATGGTCAATAAGGATAGGGACATCACAACGTCTCTCTCTTAAAGGCGGGATTTCCAGACGCAACACATTCAAACGGTAATAAAGATCATCACGAAACTCACCTGCTTTCATTTTTTCCTGCAAACTCTGATTGGTGGCTGCAATAATGCGGGCATTGGCGTGAACCGACTGTATAGCGCCCAACGGCTCATACATTTTCTCTTGCAAAACCCTCAGTAATTTTACTTGCAAAGCGGGTGAAACATCTCCGATTTCATCAAGAAACAATGAGCCACCTTTAGCCAGGTCGAAACGTCCCGGTTTATCTTTTTTAGCGTCAGTAAAGGCCCCTTTTTTATATCCAAATAACTCGGACTCCAGCAGACTGTCTGGTAAAGAACCGCAATTAATGGCTATAAAGGGCTTTTCCTTACGGGGACTCAGATTATGGATAGCCCTCGCAAAGAGTTCTTTACCGGTCCCACTCTCCCCTTCTATTAATACACAAACCTCAGAACCCGCAATATCCGGCAATATTGAAAAAATGTCATGCATGCGGGGATGGCGGCTGATGATATCCTGAAAGGTATATGACTTTTTAATTTGCCGTCGCAAATCTTCTTCGGTAGATAAGTCTCTAAACGTTTCTACACCTCCAATTATATTGTTCGCTTCATCTCTTAATACTGCAGCACTTACACTCACATGCACTGAACGACCTGTCTTAGCGTATATTTTAACTGGTTGATTAATGATGTCCCTTCCGGTCTGCTCAACTTGTGCAAGTGTACAGGCATTGCCACATATACTGGGACGAAAAATTTCACTGCACTTTTTACCTATTGCTTCTCCGGCTTTAAACCCCGTAATTCTCTCCGCAGCACGATTAAAAAACTGGATTTTTCGCTCATTATCAACAGTAAATACACCATCAGCCACACAGTTTAGAATAGTTTCCTGTTTAGCCTGTTCAAGATTTGATACAGTCATTTTGCTCCTATGTACATTATCCTATCATAATTTAATGCATTTTGCACGATATTTCAAATATATACAGGTATTTTGCCTTAACAGTTGATTGTAATTTGCATTAATCAATAATTTAGGGCTTGAACCAATCGCCACAGTCCCAGAACAAAAAAACGGATCCTGATAAACGGATCCGCTCTGTTTTGGCTTCTCAGCTAGATTAAAATTATCCCAGTTTTTTAATGCTTACTGCACAAACCTTGGTTTCAGGGATTTTAGCTACCGGGTCCATGGCTGCGTTTGTCAACACATTGGTCGGGCTTTCCGGATAATGGAAGGTCATGGATACTACACCAACGGGTACAACATCAGTCACCTTCGCATACGCCTTCACAACACCGCGACGTGAGGAGACTTCCACCGAAGAGGCATCTGTTATACCAAGTTTGGCTGCATCATCTGGATGGATATTTACCCGTTCTTTGCCATCGATTTCCATAAGTCCCTCAACCCGTCCAGTCATGGTAGAGGTGTGATACTGATACAGACTGCGGTCTGTAGTTAATACCAGAGGAAAATCGTTACAGGCATTTTCATCAGGCGAGCGATATTCCAATGGCAGGAATTTTCCCTTTCCTTCCGGTCTCGGGAACTGTTGAGAATGAAGGATTGGTGTACCCGGATGTTTGGCATCAGGGCAAGGCCAGTGAAGTCCCACTTCATCAATGCGTTCATATGTTATGCCACCATAACTGGGAGTAAGTGAAGCAATCTCTTTCATCACCTCTTCTGCACTTTCAAAATCAAATCCATTCTCTCCCATGGATTTAGCCATTTCACAGGTAATAGCCCAGTCAGACCAGGATTCGCCAACCGGTTTAATCGCTTTGCGAACTCTCTGGACTCTACGTTCGGTATTGGTGAATGTTCCGTCCTTTTCGGCAAAGGAGGCTGCAGGTAATACCACATCAGCCATTTTGGCGGTATCGGTAAGGAAAATATCCTGGGCAATAAAAAACTCCAGTTTTCCAAGGGATTCACTCACATGGTTCGAGTTAGCTTCACTAATGATTGGGTTTTCGCCCATAAGATACAAAGCTTTAACCGTTCCGTTATCAATCCCTTCCAGCACTTCCAAATGGGTTAGTCCGGCACTACCGCTTAGCTTACTTCCCCAGGCGGCTTCAAATTTCTTTTGAGCGTCTTCAGCATCTACTTTCTGATACCCTGGGTAAACGTTCGGGAGTGCCCCCATATCACAGGCGCCCTGAACGTTATTTTGTCCTCTTAACGGATTAACTCCGGTAGAGGGCAGACCAATGTTCCCTGTAAGTAAAGCCAGATTACTGACCGCCAGTACATTATCAGTACCGTGAGTATGCTGGGTAATTCCCATTGAGTACAAAATGGAAGATGGTTTACTGGATGCATATATTTTTGCTGCTTTTTGTATCAGTGTCCAGGGAACGCCCGTAGTTTTTTCTACAAACTCGGGAGTAAAAGCCTTAAGAGATTCCATAAAAGCCGCATAATTTTCTGTACGGTCCTTTATAAATGATTCATCAGCAAGTCCCGCTTCAATAACAGCATTAGCCATCCCCATAACCAGTGCGACATCAGTGCCTGGTTTATGCTGCAGAAATACATCGGCAAAACGACATAAATCAATCCGCTTGGGATTCGCTACAATAAGCACTGCTCCATTTTTCACTGCTTTTTTCACTTCAAGGCCAATAATAGGATGAGCAGATGTGGTATTGGTACCAATAGCAAAAATCGTAGAGGCCTTCCCTATCTCGCCCATGGAATTGGTCATAGCACCACTTCCCAAACTTTGCGCAAGACCGGCCACTGACGGAGCATGACAGAGCCTGGCACAGTGATCAATATTGTTTGTTCCCATTACCTTGCGGACAAATTTTTGGAAGATGTAGTTATCTTCGTTTGTACATCGAGCAGAAGAGAAACCCACGAAGGCTTCACCCTTAAACTGGGGAAGCTTTTCGGCAATGAGTGTCATTGCTTCTTTCCAGGATGCTTCACGAAGTTTCCCGTTCTCCCGAATAAGCGGAGTCGTAAGACGATCAGGGTGATTTATAAAATCATTTCCAAAACGCCCCTTTACGCATAAATTTCCTTTGTTTACGGGGTTTTCTTCATCCCCTCTTACATACACAACTTCATTGCCGCGCACTCCAAGGTAAATACCGCAACCACAACCACAGAATGTACAGGTCGTTTTTACTTCCCTTTCTGGCTTAAGGCCGTTTTTGACAACCAGAGCCCCCACTGGGCAACTCCCAACACATTGCCCACAGGATTCACATGCTGTTGAGCCTAGTGGCTGTTCAAAAGGTAAAGGATCAATCCGGTAATCAATACCAAGTACACCTATACCTTCTACGTCATGACACATTCTTTGGCAAAGAGTACAGGAGATGCACTTGTTCCTGTCAGCTTCAATAAAGGGGTGAGGATTAAGCCTGGGATATGAATTTACATCAACCGGTTCAGGTTGGGTAGTCATACCATATTCTGCAGACCACCGACGTAAATCACAATAATAGTTAGCCTTACAACCACATTCCAGACAACGGCCAGCTTCCTCTATAGCTCCCGCCTCAGCAAAACCCTTTTCTAATTCTTCAAAATTATTTTTGAGTGATTTTGGATGGTTCAAAGGCATTGCAAGCCTGGATTTTTTTTCTATTTGAGCAAATTCTTCTCTGCCTTCAAGTTCATTTAGCTTTCCCTTTGAAGCGTTGTACACCTTTTCTGGGACCAGTGTTTTTCCTTTAAGATAAGCATGAATACCGTTAGCTGCACGTCTACCAGCAGCAATAGCTTCTACTGCGGTTGCAGCGCCGGTCTGACAATCACCACCAGAAAAAACACCTTCAATATTAGTGACCTGAGAATGTTCATCAGCATCAATGGTTCCCCATCTGGAAAATTGCAGTTCTGTATCCTTAACCGGAGATATATCCGGCCCCTGACCAATAGCTGGAATGACAGCGGTAACAGGAATAATGAATTCGGAGCCCTCAACGGGCTGTGGACGTGGGCGACCACTTTTATCAGCTTGTCCCAATTCCATTTTAATGCATTCGATACCAGTTGCCCGCCCTTCTTCAGTAACAATCCGGATCGGGCCTGTGAGAAAATGCAGTTTAACGCCTTCTTCCTCAGCCTCATCAATTTCCCAGCTGCTGGCGGGCATCTCTGCACGGGTACGACGATAAACAATGGTAACCTCCGCTGCTCCCATGCGAAGCGCGGTACGTGCAGCGTCAATAGCGGTATTGCCACCTCCCAATACGGCAACCTTATCACCAATTTCAATGGATTCACCCATGGTGAACTGACGCAAAAAATCTGTTCCGGGAAACACGCCCTCTGACTCTTCGCCCTCTAATTTAAGCTTATAACTGTTATGGGCCCCTATTGCCAGGAACACAGCATTAAAGCCATCTTTCTTCAATGACTCAACACTGAAGTCACTACCCAAAGATTTTCCGGTAATGAGCTCTACCCCCATGTCAGTTATGGCATTAATTTCTTTATCCAGAATATCGGGTGGAAGGCGATAATCAGGAATACCGTATCTAAGCATTCCACCGGGTTTTGGAAGCGACTCGTAAATGGTTACATCATGCCCATTACGCCTAAGATAATAGGCAGCAGAAAGCCCTGCCGGGCCCGAACCAATAATGGCTACCTTTTTTCCGCTGGAAGTAACAGAGTCAGGTGTTGGTATACCTTGGTTTAATAATTCAGAATCAGCTACAAAGCGTTTGAGCTGACAAATAGCAATAGGTTCGTCTACCAGAGTACGACGACACGCGGATTCACAGGGACGGGGGCAAACGCGTCCTATAATGCCCGGTAATGGCAAGCGTTCTTTGATAAGCTGAACAGCCTCGGCAAAGGATCCCCTGCGAATGAGGGCAAGATAACCCTGAATATCGATACCGGCTGGGCAAGCATCCTGGCAAGGAGCCGTACAATCAGCATAATGCCGGGATAAAAGCGTTTCCAGCGTTTTTTTACGGGATTCAATAACTTTTTCACTATCTGTTAAAATGATCATGCCATCACGAACCTTAGTGTTGCAGGATGTTATCAGTCCCTCTCCAACAGCTTCTACAACACATATCCGGCAAGTACCTATAGGTTCTAATTGGTCGCTATCACAGAAAGCTGGAATTTCTTTCCCGTTTTGACGGCATACATCAAGAATGGTTTGATTATTCTCAATTGATAGTTTCTGGCCATCGAGGGTAATGGAAATATTGATCATTTAATATTGACTCCTGTTTATTCACTATTAATGGTTAATTAATCAGCTCACGCTTCTTTGGCAATTTAGCAAAATTTGAGAGACTACGCAGCAGTTTTTTTAGCCCAAAATAACAGTATTAACAATTTTCTCTAAGGACACAAGTTACAGGTCTGGCCTGCCGCAAAAAAACAAAAGATGCCGGGATCCTATCCCTGTCTTCTTAATTAATAAAGGACTAATTCAAACTGGCGTGCAGGATCTGATATTGCTCGTAGAATTCTTTTTGCCATTGGTCAAATTTCTTTGTTTTCTTTTCGACTCTGAGATCAATTTCAGTATTGAAACGGACGTTTACCGGATAGTCCTGGTTTATTTTTTCCCTGTTTTCCCAGGCAGCCCTGGTACCTTTAATAACAACCGGGACAAGCACCGCATCAAGCTGCCAGGCGATTCTAAGAATTCCGGGTTTAAACGGTCCAAGCTGCCCGTCTTTACTGCGAGTACCTTCGGGGAAGATAGCGAGGTTACATGATTTACCCTGCTTTTCGAGTCGCCGCAATTTTTTGATCGTCTGGATTGATTTGGACCGGTTAATAAAAACACAACCTTGTACACGCATCCAGAAACTGAGAAAAGGAATACGTTTAAGTTCGTACTTGGCAACAAAACCATACATTTTCTGTGAAGCCACGTATAGGGCTGGTATATCAGCATAGGACTGGTGATTTGCAACCAGGAATATATTCCGTTCCCATTTTAGACGACTCAGAACATCATGGCCATATACTTTACAGTCCAGACGAAGTAACTTTGAGCAGGCTAGTCCCCAGATGATAACATTATGTTCAATCCAGTCCTGCTGAAATTTTCGTTCTTTAAAGATTTGAATGCAACGAAACCAGAGATACTGAGCAAACAGATATGTCAGTATAATTGTTACGACCCAAAGCTTATATAAAATTTTCATGTTGCTGCTCAATTAATAGCCACGGTAATAGTAACAATATTTGGCAGATTAGAAAGTGAGATTATGTAAAAAACAGTGACTTCAGGCAATAAATTTATTCCAAAATCACAGTTTAAAGTACAGCAAAAAAAACCTTTTCGGTTTTTCAATAAGCCGTGAAAGAACAGAACGCTTATCCGTAGTAATCTTCCCGCGACCGGTCAGCCCGGCCCGTAAACCAATCGCATTTTTTTGTATCGCCGCAAAGACCTCATAAAAAGTATCTCCATTTATGATGACTGTTTCATAAGAAATCTGTTTGATTATCCCATAATACAGTTGTTCGGGCATAGCCCGCAACCTGAAGGCCAGTGTTTGCCCGGTTTTCACCAAATTAATATCATCTTCCGGTACCAATATTTTCAGCTTCAAACGAGTCAAGGCCACTACCTCGGCCAGCTCATCACCTCTTCTAACCTTTTTGCCTGCCAGAACTCTGGTATTTCCCTTTCGTAATCTCCCGGAAATCGGGGCACATACTACGGTAGCTCGTAAATCGGCTTCGATATCTGATAAAACAAGTTTCTCTTTATCAATTTTCAATCGTTGCATTTTATTTGGGTTCTTTCCGTACTTTCCACTTAAAATAGCCAGGTTATTTTCCTGCTTTTTGTGTTCCCGCAAAAGTTCATCCCTTTTAAAACTAAACAGGGTATCCCCTTTCATTACCACCTTTCCGGGATTGAACGGTACTTTTGCAATGATACCATCTGCATGAGCATACACTTTCCATGTTTTCATGGGCATAATTTTTACATGACCAGAGACCTTATATTCAAAATCAACCATTATAAATACAACAAAAAGGGCGCTGAGGACAAGCAGCCAGCTAAGAGCCAACTTCCAGATTCTTTTCATGAATCGCCCAAAAATTGCTGATAAGGGATTTTGGTTCTGTTGTTTAGTATCATGGGGATAAAATGAATTTTCCGATCCAGACTCGTCATTCCTGAAATTTTCAGAGTTTTCACGGTCAAGAAAGGGAGATGCACCGGTTGGATAGGCCTTGTCTACAATACCTGGATGTGAGTTCTGATCGTTATTTTCGAAGTTCAACTATTAATCTCCAGCCAGCATTCTGAAACAAATAAAACAAAGAATCAAATACCTGAAACCTATTTTAGATAGTAAGTCTTTTGTCTTAAACAAGTTACAATCCTTTAAACAACTCAAGTTGTACTAGTGCTTTGGTGTTTATTTTAATTATCCTAAAATATTACTACCTAATTCAAATACTCCTCAATTTATCGGAAATATATGGTGATTTGATTAGCTCAAAACAATAAAATCATATCTTACCATCCACACGCCGTAACTCAGTTTAAAGCAGAACCATCTTTTCCCATAGGTTTTTGTTTACGGTTTTTTGATAAGACTCTATCCTGCAAAGAGAATATGGTTGCTTTATTATTATATTGACTGATGTGTCAAAAGCAAAATCAGAAACAACACCAAATAATTTTGTAGCCATTGATTTTGAGACTGCAGATCGTTATCGGGACAGTGCCTGTGCCGTGGCCCTGGTAAAGGTTGAAAACAACCAGATAGTTCAAACAGACTATCGCCTTATCAGGCCGCCACGTAAAAAAATACTGTTCACCTATATTCACGGCATTACCTGGCCACAGGTAGCCGATGAGCCTGTCTTCGCAGAAATATGGCCAGAACTGTCACCTTTACTCGAAGGAGCGGATTATCTTGCTGCTCATAATGCATCATTTGATAAGTCGGTCCTCAAAGCCTGCTGTCGTAGTGCAGATCTAGCGCCACCAGATATTCCCTTTGAATGTACCGTAAAACTGGCAAGGAATACCTGGAACCTCTATCCCACCAAATTGCCGGATGTATGTGATTTCCTTGGTATCCCGTTAAATCATCATGATGCCATGAGTGATGCGCTGGCCTGTGCAAAAATAGCAATTGCTGCAAACCAGACGAGTTAGTTACCGTTCAAAACGAACCCTTTTCACCGCAAAGGCGCAGAGGACGCAAAGTATTCGCAAAGAAAAAAGAAATGGTAAAAATCATAACATTATATAAAATATTAGGATATCATTTAATTTTATTTCAAGTACCTTTGCGAAACCTTCGCGTTCTTTGCGCCTTTGCGTTGAGTTGTGTGTGCTTTGAATTGATATTAATGAGTCAAAGTAAGTTTTCGACGAACCTTTAGTCCTTCTGCATTCAGTTCTGCAAAATACACACCTGGTTTTATTTGTTTGGTATCCCAGTTGAATTTATCCCCGGAATGTACACGTTCCTGTACAAGAGTTAACCCCTGGGTATTAACGATTCTCAGTTTTCCAATACCAGAGAACACAGGCAGACCAAGAACAAGCCCTGACTTTTGGGAGGTTGAATATATATTAATGGTCTTATTTTTGGCTGCTTGCGTCTCTTGAATATTAACCGGTGCCGGCCCAATTTCATTTATGGGTTCAATAGGATTACTCGTTACTCCTTCGAGAAGAGGTTTGTATCTGGAATTCATTTGTGAGTTACTGAACGTATTACCATAATGAATGACGATGAGCTGTTCATTGGGGAAAATGGTATAATTTTCCCTTCCAAAATGCCCATTACCCTGAAATACATTGGTATCAAGATCCGGCCATAATTTTTTGTTCGCATTTAACCAAAAGTTAAAGGAATAACTTCCCGGCCCCATATTACCATCGTTTTGATACGTACTCCGGCCACCCAGAGTTCCGGAATTAAAACTCATATCACCTTCAGCTTTGGTTATGGGCAAATCAGCGGGAACAACCTGACCTAACATATTATAAATTTCTCCTTTATTTATCACCTGTGTTCCATTCCAGTTACCATCATTCAAAAACAAATGAGCCATGCGACCAGCATCGCCAACAGAAACATCAGCCCAACGACCAACTTTGGTTTCATGTAAGCCGGGATCATGTTCAAACTGAAGCATAGAAAGTTCGCTCTGCATAATTTCAGATGGCGTCGTCCCGGATTCTTTAAAAATATAATGGTACACAGCCTTACCATAAAGATTAATAGCCCAGTCGTTATACGAAAAAGCATCACCGGGGTCCTCCGCCCTGCCCCACCCTGATGTCATATGAGCAAGATGGTACAGTTGAATTTTTGAATCTTTTTCATTAAAGGTTTGGTCGGTCATAATGTCTTTTACCAGAGTCTGAAAGCTTTCTACTTTACCGTCATGAATAGCCTTCCAGATCATCAATGAGAAAATAGGTTTACATGATGAAGCCCAATCAGTAGAAGCAGCTAAACCGCTACTACCCCATACTTTAACTACATATCCGTAACGAATAATAGCCCCATGCCCGCCTAGCTGAGAAGCAGCTGTATTGACGGCCCCTGCATCAAGCCCAACTTCTTCAGGAGTTGCTGTTTCCCAGGTTGTTCCCGGAAAGGTATATTCTAATGCCAGCATTGAAACAGGCAAAAGCATTATTGTTAAAACAAGTACTCTGATCATTTTTTCCTCCTAAATTGTATCTCTGTTACTTATTAATTCGATAAGTTATAGTTATTATTCCTGTCATTCCAGCTTGTCCGGAATCAGGAAAATAGCGGATATGATTTTTCAATTTTTAATTTGGTAAAATATGGAATAAACTGGCTATAGCCTTGATTCCGGAGCGCGAAGCCTGCCCTAGGGGTGCAAGCCGGAATGACTGTTTTACTAGCTTTAAATTCTTAGTGCTCACGTTCTATTTATTCTGTTTAATAAAATACACACCGTTTAACTTTCCATTGTGCACCACCGATGCAGGTACAGCTTTTCCCTCAATGTCATAGAGCATTATATTCTGATCCTTTACGTCTATTGTTGCACCGTTCATAAAAACGGCTTTCTGGTACCCATTGGATTGAACATGCTTATTTATACCTATTTGACTAACTCCAACCACTTCTGCGGTATCGGCAAATACACCCAGACGAGCGTAAAGAGCAACTTCTCCACTCAATCCATCAGGCAGTGGAAATGTCGTTTCAGCAGAAGTGACCTCCACACTGTCTTCATAACTCATTTCGCCTGTAACCACATCATACCATTTTAAGCTATACACTCCGGTTTTCATACCCGAAAAGCCCATAGCACTGCTTGCCGTTTTAGACCATCCGATAAATACACTGTCACCACCGGCGAGAGCGTATTTGGTATCACCACTTATAACCTCGTCTTTGGGCACGGTGAGGGTGAAATCTGTAGCTTCAAAAAAGTTTTTCATATTTCGATAATCGATGAGTTCCTGATCTTTGGCATTAAGAATGTCTGTACGCAATTGCATATGGATAGCAGCTCCACCCATAGTTCCTGACCACATTAATGTTCTCCATTCATCATCGCGACCTGAGCGGGTATTTTCGGAAATATTTACATGCATATCGGGACGGAATTGCTCAAACATATTCACTATGCAATTATGATATGCATCCTCATCAGCAGTTGAACACTTTGCTGTTAACTGCTCAACATTACTGGCATCAGCAGCACCAAAATATTTTACCGCTTCCCGAAATTGGCTCCCATCCATCATAGAAAAAGCATGCATACCTATAATATGGTCATGCCGGTCATATTGACGAACCTTGTCTGCCCAGTCTTTGCCGCGCAAGTGGTTTTTCTTTTCAGTTGCCTCTTCTCCCTGGACCCAAACAAGGTTTTTCAAATGGTCAAATCGCTGTACCAATTGCTTAATATTTCTTTCTTCATCTTCAGAAACAGTATAACTGGTACCAAAGGGATTAATATCATCATCATAAAAAAAGAATACAATGACAATATTATTAGAATCCGCTTTGCTTAAAACCCTTTCCCAATCGTCCAGAGTTTCTGGTTCATACCCTTGTCGGGCATCACCGTTAACATATGCTTCTGCACCCTTGGTATCTCCGGTAGCATCAGCCATTATATAGAGACAATCACCACCGTATTCTGCAATACGATCGATCATTTCTTCCCGTTTGTCCAGAAAAAGAAAACTTTCGGGATCACCCGGGCCCACAATCATAACCGGTTCATGGTTATGTGATACCGAATCCCATCTCACCAACCATTTTGGGTATTGGGGATTTGGGACCAGTTGCCCGTGAAGATATAACGTTGTATCTGCCTGGGCATAAACCGGCCGGTCGCCAATCGCCAGCATGGCTAAAATACAAAACACCACAATTAACCAAAAATTTCTTTTGGTATGGATTTTTTTTACAAGATACATATTTCCCCCTTTATTACTTTTCATCAGATTTATTTTTAAAACACAACATCGTCTGCAGTTACATACAGCTTTTTCTTAAATGGCATAATAACATAAAGGCCTTCCTGCACCTGGTTGTTATACTTGTTGGTAAGATCCCAGGTAAGATACTCCCCTGATTTTTTAATACGCTTTATAAGCGTTCCATTAATATCAAAAATACTCACCGGTTCCCGGGCCCCCACCGAACCAGGTATTGAGACGATTTCCCCTTTAAAACTAAACAGGGTAAATGATTCAGGTACACCACTCTGATCAGAAACAGATTGAACATCAGACACCGAAACTGAACATTGAACCGTACTATTTGCTTGTATGTCCATTCTTACATCTAAAACAGTTACGGTATCATTTTGAATGACTTGTTCGATGGTGCCTGCTGACACATCATAATTTCCTTTGGGCAACACAAACCGTACCAGACAATTTGGGAATTCCTGATCAAATTCATTTATAATTGAAGCCTGGTTCCCCGTTTGATTGCCTTCACCATCTCCACTATATTCAATTCTCAATTTTACGTTATGTTGTGATGGGTCTTCTTCAGTGTTATCGGCATACTGTAATCGTGTAATCGTATCAACAGAAGCACCATTTACATAAAGCAAACGAAACCATCCGATATTATCACGACCAGTAGCAGAAGTAATATTACTGGCACTCCCGGGTATTGAATAGAGTGTGGGAGTTGTTCCCCGGAAACCCGTACTACTTTGATCAGGCATTTGCCAGACTAAATGGGTATGTCCTTCCATAATAAGTTGTACATTATTGTTATCCAGAAAATCATGATCGACCCGGTCTGTTTTATGTTCTGCCATTCCACGAAAACTGCCAGGGCCAACACTATCCAACCAGGATTGATGATGACTTAATTGTGCAGCAAGATCATCGCCTTGTGAGTTATCAAGCACCATGTATCTACTCTCTCCAAAAGTAAAATGGTGCATCCTTATTCCGTTATGGGTATTCCAGTAGGCTGCTCCATTACTGGTTTTATAGTAGTCGTGATTACCGGGGAGTGTAAATACCGGTGAATGAATACCATGAAAGCCCTGTAAATTTTCATGTCCATTATAAACAAAATCCCATCGCTCCTCTGCGGAAAAATCGCCATTTTCAGTAAGTTCATTACTGCAATCACCGGTGATAAACACTAAGTCAGGCCCTATAATATTAGCTATATCAACTAAATTGGTGAACCATTCAAGCTCCTGAGCATATCCGTTTTTTTTATGCCTGCTGATATGAGTATCAGACATATGCATTATGGTATAGCTGGTTTTATAAGCTTTAACAACCTTAACCGCACTTTTTGAAAATTGTTCACCTTTGGTAGTGTATAAAATCAGGGTATATAATTCTGATGGAGCAGAAGCCTCAACAGGAACCGTTATCTGTGTATTATACGCTGCACTGGTTAACGCATCATATACAAAGTCTCCTGTTTCAATATTTAGAGAAGATTGAGTAATACGATTATAAGGTCCAACAAGAACCACAGAATCTATTGATTCACCACTTTCTGCATCAAAAAATACAGTAAAGCTCTCTCCTGCTTTTACAATTGCTGTAGTTGCCCGCCAGGGATAGATTATCTTACCACATAAACCATGCCCTGCCATTAGAAAGATAACGAGTATAAAAGCTGTTTGTTTACCGTTCCACATAACCGCCCTCTAAAGAACAATCCAAAAGTATTACTCGTTTCAGGATGTGTATGAACACCCTGAAAAAGCTCTGTTCAATTTCACCATGCCAGAAACAACAAGTATTAAGCCCGAAGCTTCCCCCCATCTATTCCAGAATACTCTCATTCCAGACCTCCCGGCATATATTCCAAAAGATTCAATAAGCCTGTGATTCTTAAGTTAGTCGAAATTGTTCAATAGTCAAGCAACATTTTGGTAATTTATTTATTTATATATCGTTCATTATTTTTAAACATTTTTTAAACACCATTATTTAGCTTATTTACGGTTTATAAGGCATTTATTGATAACCTTACTAATACCAGGTGTTCTATATTATTTTACTTTTTATTGATTTCATTTCTTTTCAAATCCAGTTTAAGTTCAAAAAGCAAAGAACAGCCCCTTACAATCTTATGAAAACAAGTAACTTGCTTACATAAAATTTATCTTGGAACAGACATCAAACCAGGAAAAAGGAAAAGTATGAATGCCGTTTTATTCAATTTCACAACTACTATTGTTCTACTCACCTGTTTCTTTTCACACCTTTCTGCAGGCAAGCAGGAGTTCAGTATCCCCCTCAATGTCGGTGTGGGACCAGAGTTCAACTATTATAATGGCGTCATTGGCAAAGACCAGGCCATTCATTATGGCATTAAAATCGATATGCATGCATTTATCGATAAAACCGTTTTAGAAAAAAACAAGAATAAAATTCCTAAGAAGTTTCGAAAACAGGTTCAAAAACTAAGTTCTGTGAAAATTGGCAAGGTGTATATCCCGGAATCGATTATTTTCTCCCCAAAGATTAAGAACACCGGTATCTACGGCATAAACTTCCGTCCCGTGGGAGCAGGTTTGGGGCTCGTATCCGGTGCCTTCCTGGACGTAAACTTGAACCTTGGGTTAAATCTCAGTTATCTCTTTATACATTCTGACAAATTATTCGAAGATGAAAAAGGAACGGTAATGCATTTTCTCCGACCGGGTCTCAATGCGAAGCTTAACTTTCAATTTAAATTTTCACGTATTTTTCAACTATCCAGCGGCTTTGAAGGTATCGGTTATGTACCTCAGGAAATGAGTGTTGATTCCAAAATTTTTGAAATTGGTGACTTCAACAACGACAATCTTTGGTTAATGGGTCAGATTTATTTAATGATGAATATCAGGATACCGATGATGATAAAGATGTAGCTAACAGTTTCGAGTTTTCAGTCGTCAGTTGTCAGTTTAATAATGCTGTACAAATGGCGCTTACCTCAGAAAAGGGAACGTCCTTCTTCTGGAGTAACATAACGGAAAAAGTATGAAACAGGATAAAGTTATTACCATCGCTATGCACATATATTAACGGAAAGCTGATTTCTGCAGAAGAACAATGGCTAAAGATATATCCCATAGTAAATTCCGAAAAAGACCTTCCCTAACGGCTTATCTAGCAAACTATCATCTATCCAACTGAAAGCGGAGAAACCCATAGACAATGATATTTCAGAATTAGATTTAACCGGGTGCCCAATTACCAAAACGGGACTCACCGAAAAGTCTCTTCGTAAATCTCCTGTTAACTGCTTCCAATGATAACTACGATATTCACTAAGGAGCCCTGCCTTAAATTGATACAAAGTACCGAATTGATGTTTTAGTTCGACCCTGGCGCCAATATCCTGGTCCCCGACTTCAACCTGAGAACGCCTTCCAGAGGGCAGTGCCCACTTGCCATATATATACCCATAAAACTTGGGGAAATTTAATTGGTAGGCAATCCCCAGATGGTATGCTCCCAGACCTGTCCACGGATCAACCGTCGTCCCCTGTGGAGAAATGTTTGTATTACTCTTTTGATATATACCAGGGATATAAAAGTTAACCTCTCCTTCACCTGGGATCAATTTCAAATTAAAAACGTTCTGAATCCATATGTCACCCATACCCGCCACCCCGTCTTCAAGCGTAACAATATAACCACTTTGATAGGCTTCATAAGTTCCAATGCGATTGTAAAACAAATTAAGATGTACGCCGGTCTTGAGATTAAAGTGCCATTGCCACATAGCGCCAATGTTGATTCCATAAAAGTTCTGAGGCGGTGTATTAGCCGGAGGATATGGTCGCCCCACTCTGCTTTCCCAGCTTGTCAGTGTTTTCCCCTGCCAACGGTCAAGCAAGGTCCCAGCTGACACATATAACCAGTTGATCTTACCTTTCCGTTCTGCTGCAGCTAACCCTGGCCAGACAAACAATACAACAGTAACGTATAAGAATATTTTTTTAAGATGGTCCATTTTTCACTTCAATTTTATTTTATGTGTTCTAAGAAGCTGCCCGCGATAGCAGGCAGCGCTTAGCCTTTTGTATTCTCAAGATATGGAAAAATCAATTATGAGCTGATTTTACAGTTAAGTCCTGCACAATCATTTTTACCCGCGCAGTCATGTACTTTTACCTCTCCGTTAAAAAATGATTGCCCCGCACAGGTTGCATGACCATTACAGCTTGCAATACTTTCCAGCATACCGCCCTTTGCTTCGCAATCGGCTTTAAAATCTGCTTCTGTGGTAAGAGCAGCCTGATTCATGTTATTGGTGTCCTCGGTTTTAGAATCCGAATCACTGTCGGTGAAACACCCCCCAAGTGAAGTTGAACCGGCTATTATCCCTGCAATTGCAAGATTTCTGAGTTTACTTTTTTTTACTACCATGGTTTCTCCTTTGTTTTTGTTGAAAAAATTCTAATAGAACCATCCCCGTTTACCCCACTGATAACACCACTGTTCCAGATGAACTTCAGCTTCTTTGAGTTCTGATACGCTGAGAACAGATTCTATATGTTCGATACCCTCGTTTAATCCACCGAAACGGATTATTTCTTTCATGAGTTTATAAGCCGTTGTGGCAAGATGGTAAAAACCAATATTATTGTTCTGTTTACAAATTGCCCAATGTGATTGTTTATATTCAATATCTTTAATACCTTCTTTCACCTGGTCCAATTCGTTTCTCAGTGAAAGAAGCGGCCAGTTTTCTGCATAGAGTTTTACCTGGGGCTTAATCCTCGGGTTACCCGAAACTACGCTGTCGGACATTTCATTCACATTGGCGAGGTATAAAAGTTCATTATAAATATTTTCAAGTTCTGCTGCCTGGTACAGCAGCTTTAGGTCCCGTTTAGTATAGGCTGCATCTGGGTAAAGGCCTTCTGTCCAACTTCCCATTTGAATATATTCGGGCAACTCTGCCCCCAGGGTATCTAAAACCGGAGAAGAAGATGGATGAGCCTTTACATAGGATGTGGTTAACTGATTTAACTGCCACGGACCTATCAATTTATTTAATAGCGGAAAACTGTCCTGGACTATTTTGAACAGGCGATACCAATATTGTTGATTATAGACGGTTAATGATTGTACCGCATTTTTAAATGGGGTCATCTGTACTTCTGTTTTAATATCCTCGTCATATAATTCAGTCTGACAGGTTGCTTCTCCTGTCAAAAAACTAAAGGGAGTGCTCAGAGTATTCCCAAACATATTCTGAAAACGATGTAATTTTTCCTGACTCATATTAAAACCTCCCGGGATTTAAAAGAGTCCGGAACAAAAGAGTGTTGAACTTCCGGCTGGTACAATCTTGCTTTTTGTGCTTCTGCGTGGGTATCTTTAAAACTCATGAAATTGGCATCCCACTCAAGCAGAGTATGAAAACCGCCACTCATTTCCCACGCCTTTTGATAAAGCTGCCAGACTTCATCACATACGGGGTTATCATGGGTATCTATTAATGAACCATCGTCCTGTTTGGAGTGTCCTGCAATATGACACTGCAATACCTTTTCCCATTTAATTGATTTGAGATACTCTTCAGGAGAAAAACCGGCATTAACAGAGGATACATAAACATTGTTAATATCCAGCATATAGGAGCATCCCGACAATTCCACAACTAAATTAAAGAATTCCCATTCGGTCATTTCAGAAGAGCTGAATGTGGCATAACTTGAAAGGTTTTCTATACCAAAAGGTATATTGATATAATCCTGGACCTGTTTAATTTTCTCAGCAAAATGAACAGCGTTTTTCCTTGTATAGGGCATAGGTAGTAAATCATGATAATTAACGCCATCTACCCCGGTCCAGCATAAATGGTCAGTGAGATAAGGAGCCCCCGTATAACTTGCCAGTTTTTTTATCTTATCCAGATAACGGGTATCAAGCTCATCCGTAGACCCAAGGTTCATGGAGACCCCATGCATCACCAATGGATATTTACTAAGAGCTTTATCCAGGTTCTTTTTGGGGGTGCCGGAAAGGGAAAGGTAATTCTCGGAGATAATCTCAAAGAAATCAACATCTGGCCATTCAGAGAAGATTTCCCCATAATGAGGAACCCTCAGCCCAACTCCTATCTTCCATTTTTGCGTCATTATCCCATAATCCTCTTATTGATTTCCCTATTTGTCGATGGAATTACGAATTTATTACAACTTTTTTTTAGTTGCGCCTAACTTTAAATTATGAAAAAGAAGCAGTGAAATAACTAAGGCAATTAATCAGGAAAATCTACACACAACCAATCAGACTGAAATGTCTGGGCAACTCAACAAAGCTGTAGATAACTTTGAAAAATAACGGCTTAAAGTTATACTTTTTATTCTTAATTAGTTGATTATTAACTTTACATCCTGTTTGTCTTGGTATATTATTAATCATCAATTTTAACTTAAAATAGTGAAAAAAAGCCATATTTTATGAATGAAGATATCCCACCAGTGAGTTTCCATGGACGCCTGAATGTCGTACATATGTTACGTTCTACCCACCAGCATCATGTTCAGTTGAGTATAATGGCGGACCAAAAAGCAAATATTCTCATGGGTGCAGCATTCCTGGTTTTAACTGTTGCGATCAGCCGTATGCAATCAGCAGGTGTGTCTGCCGGATTACTGGTTCTCAGTATTTTCACCCTGGCAGCTGCTGCCTGCGCTTTAATGGCAGTCATGCCCTCCATTCCAAAAAAGAAACATATTCAACCAAACACTCCCCATTATAATCCGTTATTCTTTTCTTTTTATTCCAGGCAAAGTTTTGAGGAATACTACGAACATATGGAGACCTTAATCAAAAAAGATGAGACTATTTTCAAAACTATTCTCAATGATATTTATCAGTTGGGACAGGTTCTCCAACATAAAAAATACCGTTATTTAGGATACAGTTACCGGATTTTTCTTATTGGTATGTTGCTTTCCGTTTTGCTAATTATTGGTGAACTTTCATTGGGATATCTATAATCGCTATTACGCAACAGCAAACAAACAGCATATAAATTCACACCAGTTAGCTTATCGGGGCATTTTAATTCATTTTTTGACCATCTAACCCCTATATCAAGTCTAAAATTACTGAAAACAGCTCAATTTCACCATTTTTGGTCTGACCCCAAATTTGTCAGTTATCAGTTTTCACTTTTCAGTTTAATAATACTGTACAATTGGTACTTACTTAAAATTATTTACATGCGTTTCTCTTAAAGTGACATAAAAAGAAAAGAATTGAAGTAAAAGGATGTAAAATCGCGAAGCGCATTTTTTTTAACTGATAACTGATGACTGATAACTGAGTACTATTACAGATACCCTCCATATTTTTATACCCTTTTACCCCATCGAATTGTACCATCTTATTAATGAATAAACCGAATAAGATAAACGTTTTGATGGTTGATGATGACACCGATTTCTGTTTCATTTTTAAAAAACTTTCCGGTGAATTCTCTATCGACCTTGAAATAGTACACAGGGTTGTCCAGGCCAAACAGTTACTACGGGAAAGAAATTATGATGTTGTAATCCTAGATGGTTACCTGCCAGATGGCTCAGGTATAGATCTATCACAATGGATACTGGAGCGGTTACCAATCAAACCGATAACTGCATTTATTTCTTCGGGGTATTCCGATGCAAAGTCTTATAACCTTTTAAAAGAAACCCATAAAATAGATTACATTCTCAATAAGCCTCTTGATAATCAAGATTTGAAAAATTTCTTTACTAATATTTCAAGAACAACATCACAAATAAAAGCATCTGAAATTCAAGATACCCCATTTCTCAATGATCTGCGCAAAGAGTATGTTAAAACGTTATACAATAAGCTCAGTAAACTTGAAAAACTCATCACCCGACTCCAGTCGACCCCTAATCCCGATACGATACGCTCCCTAAAAGACGACATTCACTTGCTTGCGGGAAGTGCAGGCTCTTATGGATTCCATGATGTCAGCCGGATAGCCAGAGAATTAGAGAGTAGATTAAAACTATTTTCGGAATCAGGGAAATTAATACCCCAACCATGGCTGGATTCATTGACGGGCTATTATCTCAAGATAAAAAATGCTTTTCAGATCGATTCCGATGAAGAACATGTCAATACCACATTATCTAAAGACAGAGAACCAGGTATTACCACCACACAAAGCCAAAAAGATTGGGGAACCCAGAACTACCAGGTTTTAATTATTGATGATGATTCCACGCTCATCAATAATCTATCCGAAGTCGGAGAAAAGGCCGGCATTACTATAAGATGCGAATCTAATATTGAAACAGCTGTTAACCTGGTAAGTAACCCGGATACAAAACCTGATATCATGATAGTTGATAAAAATTTCCCTGATAGTTCCGTAACCGGGTTTGAATTAATCAAGTTATTCCGCAACAGCCATGCTCTGGAAAATCATACGATGATGGCACTTACCTCGTCTGACCGTAGTATGGAAAACCGCATTGAAGCGGTCCGTTACGGGATAGACCTTTTTATAGAAAAACCTTTTTCATTTAATAAAGTGGTGGAAGACCTTAAAATCGCTCTGGACAATGAAGACAAAAAAAAATTTCAAATAATTTTAGTAGACGGTGACCGGAGTTTGGGCGGACTTCTGAAGGAAATGTTAAAAGGAATTCCCGCTGACATACAACATCTCTATAATGGCAATAACCTTATGGAAGAACTTGAAAATTTTGTTCCCGATCTGGTACTGCTTGATTTACACCTGCCTGGATTTTCTGGTATGGTATTACTTGAAAGTATCAAAACAGATTACCGTTATAAGGATATTCCCCTGATTGTAATCACCTTTGAAAACAATCCAGATGTTATTGAAACCACATACTTAAAAGGAGCCGATGATTTTCTGGTAAAGCCAATATCCAATGAACTTATCAGGGCAAAAATAAGCAATGAAATAAAAAAACAAAAGCAGCTACACTTTTATGTAAAACATGACTCTCTAACAGGTCTTTACAATCGTCGGTCGTTTAATGAATTATTTGAGGTTTCTTTTTCCCGTTGTCACAGAGAACGAAAAAACCTTACCCTTGCGATTCTTGATCTGGATTTATTTAAATCAATTAATGATCGGTTTGGCCATAACGCTGGTGATAGTGTCCTTATTCAATTCGGGCAAACCCTAAGGAGTTCATTCAGACAATCGGATATATCCTTTCGTTGGGGTGGTGAAGAATTTCTTGTTTTATTTGAAGGCCTGCCTGCTGTTCGCGCGAAATTTGTACTGGCATCGTTAATGGAATACATCAGAAACAATATCGAAGTACCTGGGCATCCGGATGTAGAGATAAGCTTCAGTGGAGGTGTTTCATCATATCCCACAGATGATTCCACCATGGATGGACTGGTTACTATGGCAGATATTGCCTTGTATGCGGCAAAGGAGAGTGGACGAGGCCGAATTTTTAGTGCGGACAAAACAGCAAATTTGCAGGAAGGGAATTTTAAAAAGGAAACCGTTTTACTGTTAAATAACGATAATAACATCACCGACATGCTCTATTCCGCATTTGAAATCCGTGGTTACAATGTGGTGACAGAGCAAACAATAAGGGCCGCCTTAGAATATATAGGAAAATCAAAAAAAGATCTTTTGAAACTTATTATTGTTGATTGTGAGATATCAGAAAATATTGGTCCTGATTTTTGCCACAAATTGCAAGAAATAATATTCCCCTGTCCCTCGACTCTATTTTTGACTAACCAGGAAATAGAAAATTATAGCTGTCCTGATTTTAAAAATAGCCTGACTGATAGTATCCCTAAACCTTTCAGTCTGTCTCTCCTGCTTGATAAGGCTCTGGGCCTTTTATAAAAAGATGTTCATTGTTATTTCTGAAGGAACTTCATAGTTCCAAAATCAGGTTTCTTAATGGTAGCTTTCCCTGATGTGAGTTCCCAGGGAGATTCCAGAGCTAAATAAAAATTTCCCAGTTCAATGGTATATTTCACATTACCCCTCTGAGTAACAACAAAACTTGAAAGTTGAGAAATAATACTGGTAAAGAAATCTACATTTATACGAATAGGGATATCCACCTTATTATTACCTTTAATGGTACCAGAAAACTCGTTGTAAGCTTTTCCAATCGCTTTGCCAGACAGGGAAATATCTACACTAAATTTCGGCATAGGCAAGTCAAAAGCATTCGGGTTCGAGACTTCCAGGTTCCCACTTATATACGAGTCCAGTACATTTAACCTTAGTTTTGAAAGAGTACCTTGTGGTGGCTGCACTGATGTGGTTTTAAGGACATCCTGAAGTGCCACACAACCTGATAAACAAAATGCCAGGAACGAAAAAAGAAAAAAATTACTTATACGCATTTCCATAAGGTCCTCTTACTGTTTATCATTCATACTCAATAGTTATGTTTGTATTTTTATCAGGTTTTACGGTAATATCAATATATTTATAACCAAACCGCTCGTGCCATATTTTTAATTTATAAGGGCCTGTTGGTATGCTATCTATCTTAAAATCTCCATTAATATCCGTTACAGAAGCGTATGGATGAGCAAGTACCCAAATCCAACTTTGTTCAAAATTGTGTGGGTCACACTGTACGGTAACCAGACCCTCTTTTCTTAAGGGCTTTTTAGTAGTAACTTCCATATTTTTATCTGGTAAAGCCTGATTGAGAAGATCTTTTTTGGTTTCCCCATTTATCAAATAATAATGGGCAGTATGGCCAATAGGATCCTCATTTTTAAAAGTAATCATCCCACCCTTAGGTGCAATTAGAACCCTTGGCGTTAATACACATCCCGATACTTCAAGCAAATTCAGTTTTGCAGTATCTACACCTTCTGAATCAAAAATACTATCAATCATAACAACAGCATTCTGAACATTTCCTTCAGAGGATACGCTGTATTGCCCAGAAATAATTTCATTTCCACAATAGTCTTCATCCACATTTACATTTATTAAACTGTCATCCGGAATAGGACGTCGTTTTCTTACGTCACCTGAAATTGAACCATAACATATCATCTCAGGGCAACCATCATTTTCCTTCACACAGGAAACAAAGAGAAACCAATAAAGGAACATAAAAAAACAAGAAGCATTCATTGCACAAGAGTTCCTTGAAGCGTGTATACTTTGGCATTTTTCAATAGATAGAGTTTATTTCCCCTTAGAAACAGAGAGCTTGAGTTTTCGTTAATTTTTTGTGCCTGAAAATAATTTTGTTCTTTAACCACAGAAGGCAGTTCATATACTTTATTTTTTATAAATACGACCCAGTCGTCTGAATCACCAGAGGGTGGGATACCAAGAACAACCTCTCTATCCCCTGACCATTCAACAGTTGCCCCTTCAAAGCTACCTGAGCGAGGGTTAAACCACTTCTGCCCAAAAGTCCCGGCCTTCCCCGATAAGTCTAAGGTCCCACTAAGAGAAGCGTCTGGCAGATACACTGCATAAATATCACCTTCCTTACAAAAGACCTGACCGCCTATTGGCACTCCACTATTCACCGGAAAAGAAGCGGTACCACTTAAAAGATTGTCACATGGAACCATTTCCCAAAAAGGAAGATTATCCTGCATAAAAGAGCGGGCATGCCCTAAATCTATCCAGTACTGTTCATATTTTCTAAAATCCTCAGTTCTTAAGAGTTCTGAACTGATATACTCGATATAGCCGCCTGATAGCAAAATGGGCCAGGTAAACCACTTCCGATGCAGATTTTCACTACCCTCCCGCAATCCCTCAGGATAAACCTCGTCTATAGCTACCGGTATGGGCCAACCACTATTTAAAGATGCTGTCCTGAGCTTTTCCAGTTGCGTTAAATCTTTAGTCTGCAAAGACATTATACTGAAATTACTATCACCCACAAAAGGTCCCCAAACGGTTTCCGGCAAACCGGCATTATGCACCGTTATCAAAGCCCCATAGGGGTGAATAAGCTTGATGTAATTCGCAAAGCTTTTAACCAGACCAGGAGTATAAGCATGTCCCGCATCATATTCTTCGGAAATATTCCAGGTGACTGCGTTATGGTGACCAAATCGGGCTATCATTTCCCGGTAGAATAATTTCCGTTCTGTGCCCAGTATTCCATCATCGAGCTCTGTTTTATTGGGGGCTTCTGCTTCATTAAACAAAAGATGCAGATGTATTCCTTTCTTTTGGGCATGGTCAAAAACAATTTCCCATTGACTTAGTTTACTTATATCATAATGAAGGTTGTCATTGGAAATAGAACCGGCTTTATTTATCTCACCCGCAAATGGCCAAACATCCTGGCCGTCACCTCCGATATTCATCAATAACGCATAAAGTGAATTAACCTTTCTTGAGGATAAATAATTCAGCGCTCCAACAATTCCCTTTCCCTTTCCATCACCCCAGTCGGGGTCTCCGGTTTCCCAGTCTTGTATATGTTCTGAAAAACTATGGATGCCGTGTAGGCCTTCCGCTGTATTATCAAAACCAGAATAGGAAAGAAAGTTTTCCGGGCTGTCAGTCCCTCCTTTAATAAAATAAGGACCATCAGCAAATTTAAAATAATGTCCTCCTGCCAGTTGGAGGCGGCCCCATTTCAAAAAACCTGGTGCATTTTTATCCAGGGAAGTAATCAGAAAAGTTCCCGATTCACCATTAAAAGCTGTGGGGATCCCGGCGGCAGAATCCAAATCAACCGCAACATTGGCACCAACCCGGAAGGAAGCAGTATAGGACCACTCCCCTTCTTCATCTGGCGTAAAATGAACTTTCCAAATATTTCCAGTCCCATTACCAACACCATCACCATCAAAAAATCCGGGGACATCGTATAATTTCCCTCCGGGACCAGAAAAAAGGACCTGCAACCGGTAATCAAGGAATGGATTCACATTTTGGGAAAGTTCGTTCGACTCTGGCCCCTGAAAGGAAACGGTCACCCGGTGCCATTTTTTTAAAAAGCCGCTAATATCAGCTGCATAAATTTGTAATGATGTGAGTAAAAAGCAGATCCCAGAGAGGATTTTTATATGTCTAAACATAGCGTGTTTTACAGATCATATTTATCAGGTAGTCCATTATCTTTTTGCAAATTATTGATTTCACGTTTTAATTTGCCTACTTCTCTCTCCTGAAAAGTTTGTAATCTCATTGCGTTATGCAATTCGATTGTTTTTGCCTGTAAATCTTTTTTTACAGATTTCAGATCATACTCTCTCGCTTGTAACTGCTGCTTTATTGTTTCCAGTGCAAGCTCTTTTACATCCAGGGTATGGTCATTTTTTATTTTATCTTCTGTTTTTTTTAAGGTATTGTTTGCAGCCTTCAATTGAATCTGCAAATTTTTAATTTCTTCTGATTTTTCGTTTAGTGCATTTAAAGTTTGGTCCAGGTCGGCTTCTTTTTCAACAAGTTGCTCTTTTAGTACTTTGGCATAGGTGCTCACTTTATCGCGATTAATACCTCCAAGCCAGGCAAATAAACCTAGCCACAAAGGAGCAGAATCAATAATCCAATGAAGAGGATTAGCTGTTTGCACCTGAATAATACTACTAAAAGCAAGGGGGAGAACATTAAGATAGATGTCAATTAAGGTCGCTCCAACAGGAAAACAAAGTCCAAAAAGAGTCCCATAAACAGCAAATTTTCCTGCCTGAAATTCAATTTCTTTTTTCATTAGCATTTAAAAAGTGTTAAAGGAATAGAAATACTGCAAGTTTTATTAAAACATTTCAAATTTTACCTGTATACCAGACCAGTTCCTATACTGATAGTATAAAATTTAAATTGAAATAATGCTCTTAAATAAAGAGACTATTCATACCCTAAAAAATATGGTTCCTCAGCAGAATCTGTGGGTAGAATGGAGTACTGGAGTGTTGGTGTATTGGGTTAAAACATTGAAAAGGTTGAAAAAATTGCTTTTGATAACACTAAACATTCTGACAAAGACAGATGCAATTTAATAGTCACATATTAAATCTTTCTGTAATAGTGAACATTCAACAATATTCATTATTACCACGCTATTTTCCCATTAATCCAGTACTCCAATTTACGCTACAAAAACAAAAATATAAGTAGAAGAAAAATACTCAGGTCTGAACTTCCGCAATAAGCAGACAACGATCATCTTTGGGCAGGTTCCCCTGACAAAATTTTGTGTAGTCATCAAGAATAGACTGATGCATTTTTTCTACACTGAGATGACCTGCTTTTTGGATAATATCGCACAATCGGTCACGTCCATACATTTCACCGCTTTTGTTCCTTGTTTCATACAGGCCATCAGTAAACAGGATAAGCTTATCTCCCGCTTCAATTTCAACGGTTCCTTCTTCAAAAAAGCTTTGTTCCACAACTCCGAGCATCATACCCTCTGTGGTTAAACCTTCCAGACTTTTTGTTTTAGGTTTATATAAATATTGTACACCATGGCCGGCATCTCCATACCGTAAAATACCTTTCTTAATATCAACAAACATCAAAAAGGCAGTCATAAAAAGACCAGATCTAATAGCGGCCATGATGTCACTGTTGACTTTATTATAAATATCTACAATGGAGCTATTTGCGTTCACATGGGCCGTAAATGAAATTTTTGCCATAGCTACTACAAAAGCAGCTGCAATATCATGCCCGGTAACATCCACCATTAATAATGCGGTCTCATAACCCGGAAGAGGAATAACATCATAGTAATCCCCTCCGACCTGGCCTTTATGTTTGATTTTACTCACAACTTTCAGATGGGGCGTATGTAAAGAACTATCGGGGTATATGGATTGCTGTATCTTTTTTGCTATTTCCAGTTCATTCAAGATATTTCTGTTTGCCGTCTCAAGCTCAATCTGATATCCTTTATTTTCTTTCATCCCATGTAAATAAAGATAAAAGGCGTTTAACAGTACTAATGCATAAGCAATCAGCCTTAACTCATGCCAAAGCCACCAGGACGCGTCCCATATATTAGATTGAAAAAAGAGGATTCCTGCCATACTGAACAAAAAGCATAAGTTCATAAAAAGCATAGTTTCAATGGTTTTAAACCGGTTATATTTCCAAAAAAACCAAAAGCCGCTTAATCCAAAAAACAAGCCTCCCCCAATATTCATCCAGATTGCATCAGATGTTAACAAAGAAGCTGTAGAGTAAACTCCTGTTTGGGTCATAGCAGGCAAGTGGTTTTCAAATAATAAAGAAAAAACTCCTACTGCCGGAGCTCCAATAATGGATAGCACTATGATTATTTTCTGATATTTCAAAAACCTGGGCATATGAGAAAACCATACCAGAGTAAAAAACAAACCTCCCATAAAGGTTGCTAAACTATGAAACCATACAAAAGTATTCCCAGGAACCACTCCGGCATGAAATATATCCAAAGTTCCCATCCAGATAAGACCACAAGCAATCCAGCCCCGCCAGGATTTTTCCTCAAGTGAAGTTTTTTGAATGTAGAGTACTGCCAGAATTAGTGCGATAACACCACCCGCAGTTTCCATAATATTATGAAAACCGAAATTCCTGACAAAATAATCCTGAGCATAATAACTTAAAAGGAAACTCAGACTAACAGGTACAATGAGTGTTACCAACAAGGAAAACGTCATGGTCTGGAGAAATTTAAACATTACTTTGTTTGTTTTTTTGAGGTGATTTGGGGATTAAAGATACTACCACAATTTGTACAGATTCTACTCCCAATGACACGAAATTTTCTGAACATGCCTCATCAGGCAATAACAATTTCTATTTGCTTTTCTGATATTTCCTCTACCGGCACCAAATTTTTCCATGTAAACATTTACTATTACAACTGTATACATGCATATCACTTTGCTTTGTATTCAATAACAAGCAGACTTCTATCATCTTCAGGTTTAATGCCATTACAAAAGTCTTTATGAGATGTCATTATGGTGATATGCAGATCTGCTGCATTTAACATTCCATGCTCCCTAACCACTTCCTCTAACCGTTCATTACCAAACATTTCGCCAGTATGATTAAATGATTCTGTAATCCCATCGGTAAATAATATCAATTTATCTCCCGGTGCAAGTTTACAGTTTTTTTCTTCAAAGAGGTCTTCATCTATAGCCCCCAACATAAACCCCTGAGTCGAAATACATTCCACCTGTTGATTATTTTTACGATATAACAACTGATGTCCATGCCCCGCAGCACAATATCTTAAAGTACCTTTCTCAGTATCAACAACCACAAGAAAGGCTGTCATGAACAATCCACTTTTTATTGCCGCCATAATATCTCTATTTACTTTTTGAAATATTTCTTCCAACGAACTATCCGGTGTAATATGTGCACTAAAAGAAATTTTTGCCATGGCAACTACAAATGCTGATGCAATATCATGACCAGAAACATCAGCGATGAGGATAGCGGTCTTATACTCTGAAAGTGGGAAAATATCAAAATAATCACCACCGACATTTCCCTTTTGCTTAATATCAGCTACAACAGCAATACCTGGTCTGTTAAAAATTTTGTCCGGATAAATGGATTCCTGAATTTTTTCAGCGATTTCAAGTTCACGAGACATGTTTTTATTTACCATATCCAATTCACGGTAAAGATTAAACCGCTCGATACCATATTGGATAGACCGGACTATTGAATTGGCATTTTCCTGGCCCTTTACAAGATAATCCTGGGCCCCTTGCTGTACAGCACGGGTTCCCAGAGCCAAATTGTGGCTCCCTGTTAAAAGGATTATGGGTATATCAGGAACCTGCTCCCGCATAGATAGAAAGGTATCCATCCCTTCGGAATCAGGTAAACTTAGGTCAAGGAGGACAATATCTATATCATCACTATTGGCTTTTTCTATTCCTGATAAAAGATCATTGGCAAAAGTGAGAATGATATGCTGGAAATTCGCCATCATAAACATTTCCCGCATAATGTCGACATCATCAGGATTATCTTCAACCAGTAATATTCTTATTTTTTCCATATTTTAATATTTATCAGATTATCTTCCATTATCTCGATTCACTAAATTCATCGGTCTTAAATCATTTCATTATTATTATATGGTAGTCAACCCAAAAACCTCAAAACCAATTCTTAACATAGATGAATGGGCAAATAAAAGCAGAACCTGAGCAAGGCAAACAAAAATGGGAAGAAAAAATTAACAATATTTATTTAGTTTGCTGGAAATCTATAATTATGGACAAAAACTTCTCGCCATATTTTTCAAGTTTTTTATACCCAACCCCATTTATTTTAAGCATTTCGGTCTCAGTTACCGGACAACTTGAAGCCATTTCTCTCAAAGTCTTGTCAGAGAATACAACAAAAGGAGGTACACCTTTTTTGCGTGCAATTTCCATACGGAGTGCTCGCAGCTTTTCAAATAGCCCAATATCATAATCAGCAGAGAATTTGGCACGGATTGTCTTTTTGGGCTTTTCTTTTTTAAGAAGAGTAAAAAACTTCACTTCGCTTTTTAGAATCTTCACACATGTGCCACAAAGTTTTAAAACAGGATACTGGCCATCCGACCTAACCACAAAATTTTGTGCAAGCAAATCATCAATAATACTTCGCCAATAGTTTTTCTGCTTATCTTTCCCCACCCCATAGGTAATCAGCTTATCATGCCCCAGACTACGTATTTTCTGGGTATCAGCCCCGGTAACGATATCAATAATATGCCCCGAACCAAAACGTTCTCCGGTGCGAACTATTGCAGAAAGTACTTTTTGAGCATCAATAGTGGCATCAACCTGCTCAATATCCCCGGTACAAACGTCACAGGTTTCACAATTTTTCTTCGGATAGACCTCATCAAAATAAGCAAGAATCCGGTGTCTGCGACAAGAATTTACCGAAGCAAATGTGGCCATAATATTCAGGTTATTCAGGGACTTTTCCCGTTCCCACTCATCTTCCATCTGGTCGATGAAATACCGGATTTTCGGAATATCTCCTCTGCTAAAAAGAAGCAGGCATTCAGCAGGATCTCCATCCCGGCCAGCGCGCCCGGTTTCCTGATAATAACTCTCCATATTTTTAGGAAGATCTGCATGTAAAACAAACCTTACATTTGACTTATCTATCCCCATTCCAAAGGCAATAGTTGCCACTACCACATTTATTTCATCCTTATTAAAGGCCTCCTGATTGTGGATTCGCTCATAATCACTGAGACCTGCATGATAGGGTAGCGCTGATATTCCGTTTTTCTTAAGAAAAGCAGCGGTACTTTCCACACTTTTCCGGGTCGTTCTGTAAATAATACCAGATTCATTTGTGTGCTTTTGTAAAAAATGCAATATCTGAGTATTTGCATTTATGCGTGGTATTACTTTATAAAAAAGGTTACCCCTGTCAAAAGACGCTCGCACCGTAAATGGTGACCGTAATTTTAATCGGGAAATAATATCATCCTGAACCCGGTTGGTAGCTGTTGCGGTAAATGCGGCTACGGGTATATCAGGAAAATTTTCAGCAATAAGAGAAAGCATAAGGTAATCAGGTCTGAAATCATGCCCCCATTCAGAAATACAATGGGCTTCATCAATAGCAGCAAAAGAAACATGCACATCTTGCAGTATTTTTAGAAATGACTTCATTGCAAAGCGTTCTGGTGCAACGTACAGTAAATCAAGGTTACCTGCAATAAGCTCGCCCATTACTTTGTTTTTCTCGTCGTCAGATAAAGAACTATTCAAAAAAGCCGCATTTAATCCAACCTCCACAGCGGCATCTACCTGATCTTTCATTAGTGAAATAAGTGGACTAACAACCAGGCAGGTTCCCTCTAATAAATGAGCGGGTATCTGATAACAGAGAGATTTCCCTCCCCCGGTAGGCATTACCGCAAATACATCGCGTTGATCCAAAATAGCGTTTATGATCTCGGCCTGATTTGGACGAAAACCTGAAAACCCAAAAATGGATGACAAGCAGTTAGATAATTCTGGTTTTGTAAACGACTGTGAACACATATTGTCTTTCAGACTTAAAAATAATCTGTTACCATGTGGAACGTAACGGAGAAATCCCCGTAATTCCCGCCTCAGAAGATAAAAATAAAATTAACAGGTATGAGAAGACCATACCTGATTTTGTGTGATTAATGAAAAATTGCAGCTGACCAGGATGCTGCATCAGCCAGAGGCTGCCAGAAAATACCGAAGAAGAGTGTTAACACCCCTAGTACAAGAGCAACTGCCGCTGCAGGTAAGGTATTAGCCTCATGCACAATTATCTCGCCTTCAGGTTTCTCGAAATACATTGCCTTCATAACACGCGCATAATAATACAAAGCCACTACAGAATTAAGAACACCTATTACCGCAAGTATCCAATACCAATACCCCCCAGTCTCTAAAAGAGCAGAAAAAAGGTAAAATTTACCAATAAATCCTGCGGTAGGTGGCAAACCGGTAAGAGAAACAAGAAAAATAGTCATCATTAATCCCATAACCGGCATCCGTTTTCCCAGACCCCTGAAAACATTGATATCTTCGGAACCGGTAGTACGAGCAACTATTGAAACTACAGAAAATGCTCCCATATTCATAAGAAGGTAAATTCCAAGATATATGGCAACGGCCTCAAGCCCCCGTTGTCCTCCAGCTATTACTCCCATTAAGGTATACCCTGCATGGGCAATACTGGAATATGCAAGCATTCGTTTTAGATTATTTTGAACCAGGGCTGCAAAGTTCCCAAGAATCATAGAAGATATAGAAAGTACCGCTAGAATAAGAAGCCAGGGGATATTAGTGGTGACTGTTTCCAGACTATGTGAGCAAGTAACAGGAGCAATAAAGAGACTGTAAAAAAACCTGATAATAAGTGCAAACCCTACCGCTTTTGGCCCTACTGATAATAAAGCAGTAATAGGAGTCGGAGCTCCTTCATACACATCCGGACACCACATATGAAAGGGAACCGCAGCTATTTTATATCCCATGCCACCCAGGATAAAAACGAGACTCAGAAGCAAAGCACTATTGTGTACACTTGAAAAACAAATTGCATTAGAATTGAGAGCAACACTAATATCCTGAAGATTTAGACTCCCAAACAGGCCATACATAATTGAAAACCCAAACAACATGATACCTGAAGCTACTCCACCAAACAACACATATTTCAAACCAGCTTCATGGCTACGAATACGTTTGTGGTCCCAACCAGTAAGTAGATATGAACAAAGCGAAACCGTTTCAAGAGAGATATAAATCATCAGGAGATTATTTGCGCCTGCTAAGAAACACATCCCCATTGCCATTACCAGTAACAAACCATGATATTCACCACTCCTGGATATGGAAAGGGAACTGCTGCCAATAGAGATAAACACACAAACCAGCACCGCTGTTATAACCAAAATGCGAAAATAGACGGCAAAAGCATCGGAGGCTAATAAACCGGAAAATATTGCCCCTTGAGATGAAAGAGTAGCACTATGATAACAAAGGTGCCCTATTGCAGCCACGAGACCAGCAACAGTTAAGGCAGGGAACAGCCAGGTACGCCAGACCATATGTTTACGCGCCGCAGCCGCAACAAGAAAAATAAGCACAGCCATGCCACCGAGTATGAGCTCGGGTACAATGTGTCCTAGGCTTTCCAAATTCGACATCAATCCTCCATTACATCATTGAAGCCATAGGAGCAATAAGCTCGTGCAGGGTCTTGTTCATTAAACTGAGAATGGGCATGGGATACACACCAAGCACCAATATTATGGCACATAACGGATATAACGTAATGCGCTCACGCCAGTTTATATCTGGAAGTTTAGCGTATTTCTCATTGAGATTACCAAGAAACATGCGTTGTATTGTCCAGAGATAATAGGCAGCGGTAATAACAACACTAATGGCTGAAATAATAGTAAGTACCTGGAAGACAGGAAATGCACCAATAAAACAGAGCGCTTCACTTATAAAACCACACAGTCCAGGCAGACCAAGACTGGCCATGAAAGCAAGCCCCATAATTCCGGTATATTCCGGCATTTGCTTGGCAAGACCACCAAAACCTTCGATTTGGCGATGATGCGCCCTATCGTAAACAACACCTGCAACGAGGAACAGAGCCGGGCTCACAATCCCATGGGTAAACATCTGATACACCGCTCCGGTAATACCCTGAGGAGTAAAAGCAGCCATACCTAAGAGGCAAAAACCCATATGGCTCACACTGGAATAAGCTATCAGTTTCTTTAAGTCTTTTTGCGCCATGCAGACAAAAGCAGCGTAAACAATATTAATAGTCCCAAATATCGCAATACCGGTACTCGCCCACACCGCAGCATCAGGTAAAAGGCTGTAATTTATGCGAAGAATCCCATACACACCCATTTTTAATAAAACACCAGCAAGGATAACAGAAACAGGAGTTGGCGCTTCTACGTGTGCATCCGGAAGCCAGGTATGAAACGGAAACATGGGGATTTTAATAGCAAAAGCAATAAAGAGCCCAATAAAAACAACCTTTGAAAACGCAAACCCCAATATAGTTCCAGCCGGAGCAAAAATCGCCGGGTCCGCCAATTTTATCAGGTTAAAAGTGTGAGCAGCGTAAGTGCCGTCTACCAGTGTAGTGGGGTTTGATGATAAATAAATAGCAATCATAGCCAGAAGCATGAGTACTGAACCAGCTAGGGTATAAAGGAAAAACTTAATAGCAGCGTATTCTTTACGTGGTCCACCCCATATTCCAATCAGGAAATACATGGGGAGTAGCATAACTTCCCAGAAGACATAAAAAAGGAAAAAATCCATGGCACAGAAAACCCCAATCATACCCGCTTCGAGTAAGAGAATAAGGGCCATATAACCAGGAACCGCTTTGCGTGAGAAATGATGGTCATCATCTTTTGCAATACCCCAGGGCATTGAAGCAATGACACCAATAAAAGAGATAAGCACAGTAAGCATTACCATGGTTACACTTAAACCATCTGCTCCCATGAAATATTCAATATTAAAAGCCCGAATCCATACAAAATGATGAACAAATTGAAGACCAGTGTTGGAAGGATCAAAACCTCGCCAAAGCATAAAACCAAGAATAAGCGGGATGGCCGAAAAGATGAGGGTAACGCCACGTGCGGCATTATCCATTTCGTTTTTACCAAGTCCAAGAAGACGCTTAAGGGCCAGTAACAAGCCAATACACCCCACTCCTATGAGCGGAGTAAATATCATCCAGCTCAGCAAAGTTGAAGTAGTCGGATAATTCATTTATCTACCTCGGTTCCTAATTAAAAAACAATCCTGTAATAACGACAATGAGAAGAATACTGACCACCATGCCTGTAAGGTATGTGGAAAGTTGCCCGGTCTGCAGTTTACGGATCATTCCACCAAGGGAACGCGCAACTAAACCGACCAGATTAACAATGCCGTCTACTAAATAAGTATCAATAAATCCATCTATATATGCGATGTATTTTGTAACATGCCCTAGGCCATTTACAATACCATCCAATATCTTTTGATCAAACCAGCTCGAACTGAAGGCCGTACCAAGAAAGCCCTTAACTGCAGTTGCGTGATAGGCTTCATCCACATAATATTTGTTATGCACAACCCGGTGTAAACCGGAAAACATATTTTTCAATTTATCAGGAATCTGGGAAGTGCGGCCACGATAAAACACCCAGGCAATCCCTAAGCCTAGAGTGGCAACCGTTACCGAACAAATCATCAATAACCATTCAACACCATGTCCTTCGCCATGATGATAAACAGTAGGCAGATGATCAGCTGCTTTAAATACCGGATGCAGGAATTTTTCAATGATTGACTCCTGGTGGGTCCATAAATAGGGTAGCCCTATAAATGAAACTGCAACGGCGCCAATGGCCAACACGGCAAGTACACCTGTCATAGAAAAAGGCTGTTCCTTGGGATACTCACCTTCATCGTGACCATGCCCACTATGTTCGTCTGAAGCATGGGCATCATCGTGGGCGTCTCCATGATGAGCATGTACTTTAGGAGCTGGCCCCGTAAAAGTCATAAAATAAGAGCGCCACATATAAAAAGAAGTAAGGCCTGCCGCAACAAAGCCCATGGCCCAGGGAACCCAGCCTGGAATCAGAAGTGCTTTACTATTAAAAGCCTTCCATAAAATTTCGTCTTTGGAGTAAAAACCCGAAGCAATGGGGAATCCGGCAATAGCAATACAGGAAATAAAATAAGTCCACCGGGTGAGAGGCATGTGTTTACCCAGTCCTCCCATTTTGCGCATATCCTGCTCATGATGCATTGCGAGAATAACAGAACCCGAACCAAGAAAGAGGCAGGCTTTAAAAAAGGCATGGGTCAATAAATGATAAGCACCACACCAGTAGGCTCCTACACCAACACCGATAAACATATAACCAAGCTGACTTACCGTAGAATAGGCAAGTACTTTTTTGATATCATACTGTACACAACCAATTGTTGCTGCAAAAAGAGCAGTACAAGCACCAACCAAGGCAATAATAGTCATTGCAAGCGGGCTATGAATATACATGAAATTCATACGTGCTATCATATAGACACCCGCTGTCACCATTGTGGCTGCGTGGATAAGCGCAGAAACCGGAGTTGGGCCGGCCATTGCATCAGGAAGCCATACATACAGCGGTATCTGAGCCGATTTACCCGTGGCCCCAACAAAAAAGCAAATACCCACAAGGGTGAAAATAGGAACGCCCCATAATGTTTTGTCGCCCGCAAGTGCTACCAATTCAGGTAATTCTGCAAAGGTTACACTGAAAACCCCACCTGCATGGTAACCCGCCTCTGTCCAGGAACCACCCAGCCCCCAGAAAAGAATCATTAACCCGGCTAAGAAACCAAAATCCCCCACCCGGTTCACCACAAAAGCCTTCATCCCCGCTTTAGCGTTATTGACATCTTTATACCAAAAACCAATTAACAAATAAGAACAAAGACCAACACCTTCCCAGCCAACAAACATGAGCAGAAGGTTGTCCCCGAGAACAAGGACGAGCATGGCAAACATAAAAAGATTAAGACAGGCAAAAAAGCGCCAATAACTTTCGTCACCCTTCATATAACCAGATGCATAGATATGAATGAGACTGCCAATAAAGGTTATAATCATCATCATCATGCCGGAAAGAGCATCAACAGAAAAAGCAATATTTGCTTTAAGTCCGCCAACAGACATCCAGACCCAAAGGTTATCGTATAAACGTGTTCCCGAAGGCGCCTTCAACAAGGTTACAAACCCAATTAACGCCACAACAAAGGCAAGCCAGGGGGCGGTAATACTTACCAGATTTATTCCTTTTTCGCCAAAACGACGATGGATACGCAAACCCATAGTACCACTAATTGCCGCACCAATCAAAGGCAGGACTGGAATCAGCCATAGATAATTAAACTCTACCACACTTGAACTTACTTCTGCTACATTATGGGCGACACTAGACACGGGCTTATCCTTTTAAGGAACTGGTTTTATCTATTTCTACAGACCTGATACGTTTTTGGATTGCCAGGATAAGAGCCAAAGCCACAACAGCCTCGGCCGCAGCCATAACAATCACAAATAATACGAATAAACTGCCCTCCACCACGGTTGAATTAAAACGTGAAAAGGCAATAAAATTCAGACAAGCTGAATTAATAATGAGTTCGATGCCAATTAAGATAGCAACCGCATTTCTTCTGGTAACTACCGCTATAATACCCAGAGAAAAAAGCAGGGCACTGACAATGAGAAAATGTTCTAAACTTACCTGGCTCATGTGCTTTCCTCCTCTTCAGAAGCATTGCAAACATTCCGGTTACGAACAATAACCACTGCTCCGATAACAACAGCAAGTAAAACTATGCTCAGAAATTCAAAAGGCAATAGCAACCGGCCCAAAAAGGACTCGCCAATTGCCCTAATGGTAGGAAGATAGGCCTGCACAGCTGATTTACCCCAGGGAACTCGTAAAAATACTGATACAAGTAAAACAAATATCACCATTCCAAGAGGATAGCCAAGCCATCTGCTAGCCGTCTTATTACTGTTTGCAGCGAGCTCAATATTACCGGTTAGCATAACCGCAAAAAGAAGCAATACGAGTATGCCTCCTACATAGATCATAAGCTGAACTACTGCAACAAAATCAGCGGACAATAAACCATAGAGCACGGCCATCCCGAAAAAAGAATACAGTAATGAAAACGCACACCTGGTTATATTTTTTGAAAAAACAGCATAAGAAGCGGTGCCTACCGTTATGAGTGCGGTAAAATAAAACACCATATCAACCAGGCTGAAAGGATTATTATTCACTTTTACCCCCGGAATTGGTATCAGATGACTTATTGGCCGCTGGAGCCCATTGGTCCGCCAGGTATTTCCTGATTATAGAGCCAACAGGTTTAAGTACTGGATCTTCGCCCTTTTTGGGCTTTGCCACTGGAGCCGGCTGCTCAACAAAATTTATTTTCAGGCGATTTACGTCAGACACGGTACCTTCAAATTCCTTTGAATGCCGTATTGCACTAAATTTACAAGCCTCAACGCATAAGCCACAAAACATACACTTGCCAATATCAATCACAAACTTGTTAAGTATACGCTCTTTTGTTTCGGCATTCTTTTGAACATCGATAGTTATACAATTGATAGGACATTGCTTAGAACACAAACTACAACCCGTGCAAAGCTCCTGGTCCATTTCAAGTATACCCCGGGAACGTTCAGGCAACATCTCAGTAAGAGGTTTTGCTGTACGATCCGGATATTGAATGGTAATAGGCTTCCGAAATAAATGAGAAAACGTAACAGCAAGGCCATCACTGCAGGTTAGAATAGTGCGGCCAATAGCGTTAAAATATTCTGCTAACTGCCCCATTATTTTGCTCCCTGTTTCTTTTCATATTTTTTCCGGAAAGATCCATAAGCCCTTACCTGAGTTTCAGGATTATATTTTCCCTTCTCCCCACGTGCCAGAAAATTAAGATCAAGGCTAACTCCTGAAATGCGATGATGATACATGACCCGTGTTACAAAAATAACGATAAGGACACCGCCAAATAAAGTAGTAATCATGTGAACGAGTGTATTGGCTGAAGAGGGCTTTGGAAAAATCAAAAGGTAAATAGCGTTACCACCAAGACAAACAAAGCTAAGCGGAATCAGGTATTTATAACAAAGACTCATCAACTGATCAATACGAAGCCGGGGAAGTGTCCATCGAATCCAGATGACTACAAAACAACCTACGGCAGACTTACTCATAAACACAACCATTCCGGTAATTTGCAAGACCAAAGACCCTGCCTGTTGCTCTGGGGTCACACCCGGTATCTGCCAACCTCCGAAGAAAAGAGTGGTAGCAATGGCACTCATAAGGTAAATGTTTGCAAATTCAGCAAGAAAAAAACCAGCAAAACGCATACCGCTGTACTCTGTGTTGTATCCGGATACCAATTCACTTTCTGCTTCAGGCAAATCAAAAGGAATACGGTTTCCTTCTGCGAGTGCTGCAGTAAAATACAGGAAAAAGACTGCAAAAGTAAAGGGGTTATAAAAAATATACCACTGCCAGGGCCAGCCGCCTTGCTCGTTTATTATCCCCTGCATGGAAAGTGTACCACTGATGAGAATTATTGATGCCACCGATAAAGCGGTGGGTATTTCATAAGAAACAATTTGTGCTGCAGCACGAATACCACCAATCATACTCCACTTGTTGTTAGAAGCCCAACCGGACATCAACACACCAACGGTTACCAGCGACGTAATAGCAAGCAGATATAAAATACCTACATTCAAATCAGAAGCGATGAGCAATTGACCAAAAGGTAAAGACGCGAAGGCAGCAAATACCCCTACAACCACAAGATAAGGAGCCATCCGAAACATATGTGGGTCAGCATCATGAGGAACAACATCCTCTTTCATAATAAGTTTAAGGCCATCTACCAACCATTGAAGTAGTCCGAAAGGACCAACCCTATTCGGGCCAATACGACTCTGTATTCTGCCTGCAACCCGGCGCTCCGCCAGGGTAAGCAAACCAGAAATAGTCATCCCTATCCCAAATACTGCAGCCGCAACAGCTACTACAAGTAATAACATTACAAGCTCTGCGCTTAAACCGCTTAACCCGAGTGAATTAATAATAAAATCAGCTAGTGCATTCATAATTTACCTGTCCGTCTCCGGCGCAATAACATCCAGGGTAGCAATAACGGCTACCAAATCAGCTATCATTAATCCTTCGCTGATATGTTCGATAATACTCATTGCAGAAAAAGAACCACTACGCCATTTTACCCGGTAAGGTTTTTCTGTTCCGTCTGATACCACATACACACCAAGTTCACCCCGGGCGCCCTCTACACAGGAATAAACCTCACCTTTTGGTGGTTTAATTTTCCGGGAAACGTTCCCGATAATATCACCGTCGGGAATGTTGTTTATACATTGACGAATAATGCGACAACTTTGTTTCAGTTCCCGCACCCGTACCACAAAACGATCGAAACAATCACCAACCGTGCCTTTTTCACCCGCACCAATCGGAACATCAAAATCCAGTTTTGGATAGATACCATATGGCATGTCTCTGCGGAGATCCCAATCAACCCCGCTTGCCCTTAAATTTGGACCGACCAGACCAAACCCAACAGCGTCATCAGCGGTTATAACAGCTACATCAGCCATCCTTTTTACAAGAATTTCGTTATACACTATGAGATTGTCGAGTTCTTCAATAATAGCTTCAAAATGATTCAGGAATTTTTCGACTTGCTTTAACCAATTGTCATCCGCATCATAAGCAACACCGCCAATCCGGACATAATGATGTGTAACACGTTGACCGCATAAAGCTTCAATCAAGTCATTAATAGTTTCTCTTTCGCGCAAGAGATGTACAAATGGGGTGATTGCACCAAGATCCATGGTGATACATCCGATAGTAATATTATGGCTGGCAATTCGGTTGAGCTCTCCTGCAATAGCCCGAAGATATTGCGCACGTTCCGGTACTTCTATATCAGAAAGTGATTCAATCGCTTTAGAAAAAGCTTCGTTCGCAAACATGGCCTCAAGGTAATTAACCCGGTCTGTATAAGGTACATACCCGGGATAGGTAGTACTTTCTGCAATTTTTTCGAGACCGCGGTGTAAATATCCTATCTCAGGGACAGCTTTCCGCATCACTTCACCATCGGTATGTAAAACAAAACGTAGTACACCGTGGGTAGAAGGATGGTGGGGTCCCATATTCAGGACTAGTTCCCGTTGTTCATCTCCCAATTCCCTGATTACTGTTGTCATGTTTCTGCCTTAATGTATTTATGCGGGCCGTGTGGTGGGAATACCGCGGTACGTTTCCTGTTGTTTATAGTCTTTACGCAAAGGATGACCGACCCAGTCTTCCGGCATAAGAATGCGTCTGAGATCCGGATGGTTATTAAAAGAAACACCTAAGAGATCAAAAATTTCCCGTTCATACCAAATGGCAGCTGGCCAGATTTTACTAAGAGTATCGCAAACAGCAGCTTCCCGGGAAATCCGGGTTTTAATTATGAGCCCATGTTTTTCTGAATAGCTGAATGTATGTGCGGTTAATTCTATTTCATCATCTTCAGGGTAATCGGTACCCGTGAAATTACGTAAATAGGTAAGAGAACATTTTTTATCGGTAGCAAGGGTCTGACAAATATTTTTCCAATCTTCTGAAGCCACGGTTAAAAAATTATCACCAGCTTCAGGATCTGCCCATTTGGTTTTATCACCAAGCAGCCCCTTAACATAGTCTATTAAAGCCTCAGAAGTCATAAAAGCCCCTCAATTTGCGGATCTTTTGGGTTTTTTGTATTGGTCCAGGCTTTTTTGAGCCATGGTTCTTTTTCAATTTTTTGCTGGATAAGCATAAGTCCTTCAATAAGAGACTCTGACCGGGGAGGGCAACCAGGTATGTAAACATCAACCGGCAAGAAAAGATCACCACCATTTACTACAGCATAACTCTCTTGAAACAATCCTCCAGTATTTGCACAGGATCCCATAGCTATCACATATTTAGGCTCTGCCATTTGCTCATATAAAAGCCGTATACGGCTGGCCATTTTGTAAGTGATGGTACCTGCAAGAATAAGGGTATCTGACTGACGGGGCGTTGCCCGAAACACCATACCAAATCGGTCTGCATCTGAGCGTGGACCACCTGTCTGCATCAATTCAATGGCACAGCAAGCCGTGCCAAATAACATATACCAGAGGCTGTTTTTGCGAGCCAAATTTAAAAGGTCATCTACCTTTCCTAAAACAAAAGAACCCTCAGGCCCCTGTTCCACCATGGCATCCATTAAACAACCTCTTTTTGTGAAAGTTTTATTTTCCGCACCACTTTATCCCAGTTGAGATCACCCTTGGCCCAGAAATAAATAAGGGCGACAAAAAGGACGCCCATAAAAAAGAAAATTTCACTAAAAGCCAATAAACCCATACCACTATTGACCATTTTTCGATAGACCACAATTACTGGCAGTAATAGGGCCACTTCAACATCAAAAATTACAAAAATAAGTGCGATTATATAAAAGCGGTTATTAAAATTAAACCAAGCCAATCCAGTTGGCTTTTCACCACATTCATAAGTAGAGTTTTTTACCGTTTGCGGATTTGAAGGACGTATAAATTTCCCGAAAAGAAGAATCGCGAAAAAGATACTCGCGCTTACAATAAAGAAACCAAAGATGACTGCTAAATTTAATCCCATCTACCTTCAACGCCTTTTTAAAACCAACCCCAATTTAAATTATTCTGCCAATTTTTCAAAAAGAAAATCATTTCTTAAATCATTATTTTTTTTTGAGTCACCGAGTATCGGGAGAGCCTTTGTATTATTATTTTTTAGCTAAACATAGATAGAATTTTTGCATCTGTTAATCTGAGTTCTTTATCCTTCCTTAGCTCAAGGCTGAACCGGCTTAATATTTTCCCATGTTTCATCAACCGCTTTTTGTAATATTTCTTCGGGGGTGTTTTTTACCTGTTCAATCAACTCTTTTAATTTTGATTCATCAGCGCCTGATTGTTGGGAAAGCATAAACGGGTCAATCTCATCAGGGTCGGAGATGACACCACAACCCGTTACCTGCCCAAGTAGATCACCGTCTCTAATCACCGGTATAGCAAAACGTGCAAGGCCTGCCTCACATAAATCAAGAACCGGTTTCATTGTTTCTTTTAATTCTGCAGTCATTCCCCGAGCTGTCTGGGCACAAATAAATGTCCTATTTTCTTTTTTCTCCCGGATATGAGTACACAATACATTAATCTCTCCGCTTTTAAGTACCGATGCTGCTTCTGCATCTAATAAAGATACAGACAAACCATAATCACGACTCAGCTTATCAAGTAAAGCCTGCCATTTTTCATTACCAAGTACTTCTAATAATTCCATAAAAAACCCCATTTTAAAAAATTATGAATTATGAATGAGAACATTACTGGGTAAAATCATCTTTGAGAAAAAAGAATGCCAAATTAAATATGCAATACCATTTTCGCTTAAGTGTTTTTTTAATTCATAATTTTTAATTCATAATTCATAATTTGATTTCATATCCCTTTCAGCAGCCCTCTTGCCCATGTCCTCCTGCTCTGAGCATGTATATGCGTATAGGTAGCAAATACATTTTTATATACCATACATTCATTTTTACCATCAAAACCATAGCCCCTGCAAACTTTACCTACAAAATTAAGTTTACTTGTCTTCAAAGGACCGGTATAATGAAATTCATGCCCCTGAAGCCATGCACCACGCTTAAAAAACAAATTCTTTTTTGTGATTTTTATCCTGGTATACCCATGCCCCTGAGGTTTTGGGGTATAGAGGAAATCAACCGGGAATACACCCGCCATCCGGTAAACCCTTCCTTTATACTCAAGTTGCTCTCCCAGATAAACCGCTCCCCCACATTCCGCATAGATCCGTAAACCGGATTCTGCAGCAGCCTTGAGGGAAGAACGAAAAGAAATATTTGCCTCCAGAGCTTCCGCCATTGTTTCGGGAAATCCGCCTCCTATATATAATACATCAAGCTCTGGAAGATCCTTATTCACAACGGGACTAATTTTAATTATTTCTGCACCATTTTCTTCAAGAGCCTCAATATTATCTGGATAATAAAAATTAAAGGCCTGATCCCACAGCACCCCTACCCTCTTTTTTAACTGAGGAAAAACCGGTGCCTTCAGTTTTTTTTGAATATTTGTTCGCTCAACAAAACTCCTGCAGGATTTTACAGGACTGTAATCAGTATAAGTATGAGCCAATTTGAGAATCTTGCGTAAATTCAAATATTTTTCTGCCACTGTAACTGCCTGACTGATAACATCTGTTGCCTGGGTATGTTCATGTACGGGCATTAATCCCAAATGCCTCTCAAACATGGCCATGTCTTTGAGTCGGGGAATAGCCCCTACAACGGGTATGCCACATCGTTTCTCAATTGACCGGGTAATTACATCCTGGTGTCTGGCCCCTCCTACCCTGTTTAAAATAACTCCGGCAATGGGCACCTTTTTGTCCAGTGTCTGACATCCCATAACCAGAGCGGCTGCAGTTCCAGTCATTTTTGTGCAATTTATAATTAGAAAAACGGGTACTCCAAGTACTTTTGCCATTTGGGCAGTACTGTACCTTCCGTATTCGTTTACCCCGTCAAACAATCCACGATTGCCTTCTATAATATTGATATGTCCCGAAAAACAGTGTGACAAATATACCTGCCGTACCCGCTCTTCTCCCATGAGGTAAATGTCAAGATTTCGACAGGGATGTCCTGCGGCTCGCTCCAGCCAGGCTGGGTCTATGAAATCAGGACCCTTTTTAAAAGGAATGACCCTCTTTCGCTTTTTACGAAAGGCTCCGGTTAATCCAAGAGTGACCAGGGTCTTCCCCGCCCCTCCGGATAGGCCTGATATAATGAGAGAAGGTATTTTAGTCATAATAAAATGATTTTTTAATCATCCTAAATCGGAAATCCTAAATTCTAAACCCTAAAAAAAAGGTTCCTCAGCAGAATCTGTGGGTAGAATGGAGTACTGGAGTGTTGGAGTATTGGGTTAAAACA
>JADFYW010000049.1 GCA_015232855.1 Fibrobacteria bacterium | reverse complement strand
GATTGGGCTTGATCGGTGAGCCGTTTACGTTCATCTTGAGATAGTTTGAGACCGAGTACAAGCGCATTGCCACGTTCAATGTAATGGAATCCAGTTTTTCGAGACAAAAAAATCTGTACTCTGGAGAGCCATTCTTTAGGCGATAATTCCTCTTCCATAAATTTTACCCCCATAAATAAGGGGAATGCTCCAGGTCCGGAGAAAGGTTTTTTAATCCTGGTATTGGGTAATTCCAGGATAATGGAAGGCGGATTGGAAATCACATAAGCGGGCGATAAAAGGGGAGGAGTATCAAATTGAATGGAAATAAAAAGTGAATCTTTTTGTTCGTTTGTCGCCACATGCATGGACTGTAGTTCGCTATATGTTTTAGCAGTAAAACAGAATGCAGTTTTAAAAAAAATGTCTGCAAAAAAATACAGTACAAATATTTTTTTACTGTTCATTTGAAGTCTAATGGATGAAAAACCAAAGGATAAGACAGTTTAACGACTTTGGTTCCCGCTGCAGCAGGCGGGAATATACATTTTTGAAATTCGGATTTAATGAACGTAAGAAACTTCTTCTTTTCAGGATGCTTCTTTAAAAGATCTTTTTTTATTTTCACTGATTGTATCGTGCCATCATTGTAGATAGTAATAGATAAAACAATCCGTCCTTTAAACTCAGGATGTTTTTTTGAGAGCGTATAGTAATGGTTCATTATACTGCTTAATACTGGAGAGATGGCATTATTAATTTCAGAAGATGACCGTAAGGCAATTTTTTCTTTCCCGTTAGTAATTTCTGAATTTCCGCTATACCGGCTCCTGGCAAGAGCGTCCATTTGTTTATCCAAAACTTCTTTTTTTATTTTATTTAATTCGGTTAATTTTTCTTTTTGCTCTCTCATGAGAGAAAGGGAGTCAGATTGAGCATATATTAATTGCAAACTACACAAAACCATAATGATGAAATAATGGGTAACGCTATTCATGATAGTGTTTCTTTTACTCATTTTACCTTTGTTGCTCAAGATAACCGCCAATAACCCAACCAGATTTCCCATTTCCGTATTTAATCTTTGCCATAGTTTTGAAAATTGCAACAACGATCGCTTTTGTGGGCTTGCCTATACGATCTTTTTGTTTTTTCTTTATCCCAGGCGAGTTATAGATTATAGCACCTTCAGCGACCAGAACATCAGATATTTTTTTGTCGTTCTTACCGCTTAACACACGTTTGGTAAGCGGACCAATATTCTTTTTATTAATAAGAAGAGACTGATGGATATACCCTTCCCGTCCATCATTTGATTTTACAAAAAACCAATCTCCTGCATGTTGAAATGTTTTTACTTCTTCTGCAAAGGTCATGGTACCTTGCTTTTGTGCTTTAACCGATGGAGTCATTCTCAATCTGGCGGCACTTACTCCAATCCACATGTTTTCGTTAGTGACTTGTTGCTGTTCAACTGATTCCAATTCATCTTCGGCTTTATTGTTTGAAGAACTCATGATTGCTTTTAATTCCACATTTTCGCTTTCAAGATCTGCCAGCACACGTTTAAGGGAATCAAGAATGGCTTTTTGAACAAAATTTCCCGGAACCGTATTACCTGGTGATTCAATGGAAGTTAACTTATCCTCAGAAACGCAATCTGTCCCGGTGCTATTTGTTTTAGTTAAGGCTTCTTTTAAACGCTCATTATCTGATTTTAAACTCGTAATGGTCTGCTTGAGCTCTTTATCTAATTTATCCGATACCATTTCTTTCATTCGGGTAATATCCATTTGATAGTTACAAGTGCGCAAAAGGGTATCTGTATTTCCAGCCTTATCCACAGCTGTTATTTTTATGGTATTGTTTCCGGAGAATAAGACCACGTTACCTGAAAAAGTTTTTTTATTAAAATCAATTTTTGCAGGTATATAACCTGGAAAGAGGGAAATACTTGCTAAATCAGATTCTTCATAATGTCCTGATAATTCGAGGGTCATATTCTGAGTTTGGGAAGGTATTTTATTAACCAATAATTTTGGAGCGTCGTTATCACGGATAATATTTACTGGTATCTCTGCTTGATTACCTGATTTGTCTTTAGCGATAACCCGAATGGAATTGTCGCCTTGCTTTAAAGGAATCGTTAAGGAAAAACGTTTATCCTTAATGTCTGTTTGAGTGGCCCGGGGAGTACTAAAAAGGGAATCAGGATAATTTTCATCAATTAAGCCGCTTAAAACAATTTTATCTGAAGAAATAAAAGCGGGAAAAGGATTTAATTGAATAACTGGAGGAGTAAAGTCACCGGTTACAGATATTTGTATTTCTGCCAGATTCCCAGAGAGATCACGTGCAGTAATGTTAAATTTATTAATTCCTGGATTGACAATTAATGAGAATGTAAAACTGTGCTGAGCTTCATTAATAAGTGCCCTGGCGCCACCGGGGCGTATGGTTATACTTTCCAGAGCATCCTCTTCATAAGTCCCTTTAACCGTATAATTGCTTACATTAGTATAAGGGTTATTAGTAGTCATATGTATACGAGGTGGTTGATTATCTAGTTGCATTTCTTTAATTGCACTGGCGGTATCGCCAAATTCATTTCTAATTAATGCAGTTATTTTACCCTTAAAATGTGAAGAAGGAATTTCTGCAAAAAAGCTATTTCTTTTCACATTTAAAGTCGCTTTATAATTGCCCGGATCTATGATAACCTCTTTTATTGCATTGCCTTTATAAAAACCAGTAACTAAATAGGTATTTCCTTGTTGAGAAATTGAATCGAGTAAAATGCTTGGAGGAAGTGCATCCATGTTAAAAACAATTTTTTGGGAGTTGATTTGGTCAGTTTTGTCTTTGGAACTCAGATTCACAAGATAGCTGCCAGCTTCAAGATCATTTATGGGAATATAACCTAATAGTCCTTTTTTAGGTTTTAGTTCTTCCTGACTTATATTGTCAAAAGAAATAAAGGGATTCACATTCGGTCCAAGTTCAAGACGATAATACACCATGTTTTTTGAATGAACACTTCCATAAACTTCAATTTTACTCTTGTTCGTTCGGATATAATCAATAGCAATAGCCGGCCAGGTAAAAGGAATGGCAATAACCCCAGAGCCATCAGAGGCGGCAAAGGCTGATTGCCCGTTTATCGTTATGTCATTAATGAATTCTTCAGGGAAGGCATTACCCAGGTTATAGATACGCCAGGCTTCAGCGTTAGTTGAATACTGGTAAACACCACTATAGGTAGCAAGATAGATGTAGCTACCGCAAGAGGTCATATTCTCAGCGATAATATCACCCATCTCTTCTTGTATGGGGAGTTTACTAACACGCTCATTTTTTATGTTATAAGTAAAAAGACCTTTGTCTGTTCCAAACCATATGTCTGTTCCCAAAAGTAAACCGCATTTAATTTTCCCCGGAACTAATACGGAGGATGAAAGGTTTTTGCTTGAACGGTCATATTGAAAGACCTTTCCTTTGGTTGTTGCAATAAAAAGTTTGTTATAGGACTGCAGTAATACAACCGGCGATTCTTCTTGTAAGGGAATAGTGGTAATCGAAGAACTTTTTCCTGATTTTGAAATAGTTAAAACTTCACCGTTTTTTGAAATAATCATTGAAGATTCGCCATAAACAGAAACTATAGCCGATGGAACATTTACTACGGTAGATGTACTTATTGTGGTATTTTGGAAAAGATATACTTGTTTAGGATAAGCCATAAGTAACCCGTTTTTATCACCCGCCCAAGAAACGAGCTTTTGATTTTTAGGATTAAGAATATGAGTAATATCTTTCCATTTATTATTTTTATTGGTATAAACAAAGAATTTGTTATTTTCACAACTTGCATACACATGATCTAAAGCGGTTACTACTTTTTTCACAACAGAGACGTTGAGGCCCTCGTTTTTGGTAAAAACCGTAAATGAACTGTGGCTTCTCATAATGGAGCACAGTATCAACAAAATAAATATTTGATTTTTCATAATTTTTTCAAACGCTCCATTTTAGCTTTCAAATTCTTTATATAACCAGCTGCCCGCTTATTAGAAGGGTCTGCGGATAAAATATTCTGCCATTCTTTGAGTGCTTCTGAATATTTTCCCTGTTTATAATGAACAAGGCCCTTTTGAAATAGTTCTTCAATTTTGGCCGGAGGAAGTGTTGGCTTTTGTATAGGTGTCTTCCGTAAAGATTTTGCTTTTTTGTCCTGTTCTTTTTGCAGCAAAAGATTAACGTCAGCATATTTTTGCTTTGCTAAGTTGTTAGAAGGATCCAGTTGTAAAACTGTTTTCCAGGCCCTAATGGCAGCATTCCAATTTCCTTTGCTGGTAAATGATTTTGCAGTTTTTGTCTCTTGATTTATCCGCTGTTCAATCTTTTTTAAAAAGCTTTTAGCTTTGTCATAGTCAGGTTTTTCAATTAAGAGGGCCATCCACATTTTTTTTGCGTCATTAATTTTCCCTTTCCTATATTGTGCAAGACCGTTTTGGAATAACTTGTCATATTTTTGATTAGTCTCCTGGCTTTTAAGCATTTTGGATACACGCTCAACTTTTCTGGTTACATCTTTATGCTCAGGTTGGTTTTTTAAAATTTCATTCCAAATAGACAACGCCTTTTCAGGAAATCCACCAGCTAAAAATTTATCTGCTTCAGCATCTTGTCTGGCAATTAAATCATTTTGTTGAGACAATTCTCTTTTTGTTTTAATTTCCTGGAGGCGTCTGCCCGCTAACGCGTAATCCGGGTCATATCGAAGGGCGGTGGTGTAAAGTTTTTCAGCTCGATCATACTCATTATCAGCCATCAGTTTGTCCGCCTTCTTAATATATCGCGAAACAACCGTTTTAATGTTTCCTTTATGCTCTTTTTGTAGGGAAATAATATCCTTATGTTTAGGATATAATTGTTGATAGTCATAAATAATCTTATTCGCCATGATCATATTACCAAGTTTAATTTGAGATTTATAATTCTTGATAGCACCAGCAATTGCCGAATCAATTTGATTAGCAACATATTCTGCTGCACTTTTGAGTTCATTATTTTGGGGCTCTAATTTCAGACCATTTTTAAAGCTGGTCAGAGCAAGTGATAATTTTCCGTTAAGAATTTGTGTGCGTCCCGCAGTGAGATAGGCATTTTTACTGGTAGATATTCTGTTATTTAATTTTTGCTTTAGCATGAGCGCATTTTCATGCCCTGGATTCAATTGCACCGCTTTATCAAGCCTTGCTATTGCTTCCTGGTTTTTGCCTTCCAGCTCTAATTCCACTGCCGACAAAAACAATTCTTCTGACCGCTTTATATTATCTTTTTCTGTAGAGTTTTTGCTGATTTTGTCTTTTAATAAATCAATGAGGGAGAGCAGTTTTTTGTTGTCAGGAACCACGTTGAGAGATTGTTCCCAATTGACAAGAGTTTCTTCTAAATTTCCAGAAAGATAATGAGTTATGCCTTTTTCAAAGAGCGAAAATGCTTTGGGCTCTGTTTTCAATTTTAAAGCAGTACCATGTATACTTGCTTTAAAAATAAGCTGATAACAGTCAGCATGTAATGGGTCGAGTTTCAGTACTTTCTCGAAGTCCCGTTTAGCTCCGGTGAAATCACCGGTAGTGTATTTTATGAGACCTTCGCGGTATACTCGAACGGCTTCCCGATAAAGGCTGGAAGATGATATAAGGTTGTATTTATTGAGTTCTTCGAGAGAAAGGGGTTTTAGTTCGTCCTGGGATTTAGCATGACTAAAACTTATAAAGCATATAAAAAAACAAAAAAATAAAATCCTGTTTTTCATAATCGGTAATGGCCACTTTTTAGAAAAAACTTATTCCCTTTTAATAAAAAGGAAATATTTGTCTTCAATATCATCAAACTCAAGAGTGTTTTTGCATTTTGGACAATTATACGATGGTGCAACCGGGTAATCCCGGTCAGGAAAATTTTTATCCACTTCAAGGGCGATCTCAAATTCTGCATCACAACTTTCACAGTAATATGGTGCCATAAAAGAAGTCACTTTACCATTTCCTGAAAAATTTGAAACCATGTTAATTTGATTTACAATAGCTGTGGAACAATTGATTAATTCAATTTCCATTTCAGAAATGGTTTCCATAGCATTTACCCATTCTCTTACACCACAAGAATTAATACGCTTAACTTCTTTTAGATTAATAATGAGTTTGCCCTTGTGATCCGGAAAGAGTAAATCACTAAGATCAGAATCTTCATCAATTACCCCAGAAAGATTTAATTTCAGTACATCCCCATCCTGCTCTTTTTCAATATTGAATTTATTAGACACTCATTCCTCCCTGAGTAAATATATGAAAAGTTTTTTCCATTTTTAAATACTGTCCAATTGGTTTATTTAAATCAAAAAACAGAATTAGTTCGGTGCGCTTCCCCTTTGCGAGGTTTATAATTAAAGTGCTTACCGATTTAAACATTTTGTAAAGCCCTAAACCCGCACCTCCAAGGCCCTGGTTAATCTGGTCTTCGCCTTTAGCATGGCATTTTTCAAAATAGGTGTATACATTTTCTTTTGATAGTGAACCATGTGGATCTGTCATGGCTATAGCCAATACATCATCTTGAATCATGTAAGAAAGTATAGCTACCTCGTTTTCTTCAAGTGACACAGGAATTGCTCTATAGAGTTGATCGTATTTGTGTCCGGTTTCGTCCATTGGGGCGTCATAAATTGCATTCATGATAACCTCATCCAGAGCGTCTGCAATAATGGGCAGCATACGTTTTTTTGCACCCCGAATAGAAGCTATATCGAGAATAGCTTTGATATAAGCACCCTTTTTAGACGAATCCTGAATACGTATTGCGCCCTTTTCATAAGGAGTTGGAAAATATTTGTCCAGTCCAAAAATATCTTTTGATTGTATTTTCTTTATTGTTGAAATCAGCAAATCTTGATTAAACGGATACTGCATGGGGATTATATGGTCTGGAAAATTGGGATTAACAATAGTGGATATTATATCCAGGACATTTTTATTGGTCAATGCTATGATTTCAATAAGGGGATGATGTTTCTTAGCCAGGTTAAAAAATTTAAGGCTATCGGACACGTTTCGGATTCCGCATATGGCAAAGTCGTAAAATCTGCGATTCAATTCCAAAAATGCGTTATCGTAATTCGCCGTAATTTTGATGTTCCAACCTAATTCTTTGAGTGTGTCAATGGCTGAGGCCAAAAGTGGTTCATTGACATCACTGAAAAGAATATGAGGTGACATAGAAGGGTTATTCATTATACTCCTTGCAAGCATGATAGAAAATCGATTCAGGCATCTATTTTCGCTACTACTAAGGTGAAATCATCTTTACGTGGGCAATCACCATAAAACTCATATGCATTGTTAACCAGATTCTCTTTGATTGTTTCTACAGTATTATTTGCATGTTTTTTTATAGAACGGATAAAACGGCGTTCACCGTATTCATCGCCCTCGTTATTTTCACATTCGGTTATACCATCTGTATAGAACGCAACAACATCCCCTGGGTACATCTGTACTTGATGTTCTTCAAATTCAGCATCCATCTTATCACCAAGTCGCATCCCGCTTGCAATCAGGCATTCCGGTTTGCCTTTATAACTACCTTTATTATTTCTTATAACTATCGGGAAATCATGACCCGCGTTACTAAAAGTCATAGTTTTTGTTTTGGTATTATAGGCAGCAACAAAAAAAGTCATTACTAACCGGCGGTCGGTAGAAGCCAGTATTATTTTGTTTAATAAGTTCAGCATATTTGAGGGTCTCAATGGATTATCAGAATCAGAGATAGCAGTTCCATGAGACGCTATAGTTGCCGCCATAGATTCAAATTTTTCTCGCAGAAACTCCAGGGTTGAAAAAAATGAATGGGCTGCAGCGGTAACGAGTGCCGCAGGAACTCCATGTCCGGTTACATCACCAATTAAAATAAATACCTGGTCATTGGCCTCATCTTCTATATAGCCATACCAATCGCCACCGGTTTCAGAAGCGGACTCATAAAAACCACTAAAAGAAATCCCGGGGATTTGAGGATCTGTTTTTGGAAAAAGAGTTGCCTGTACGAGTTCTGCAGTTCTTAATTCTTGTTCCATACGGGTTTTATCTACCGTATCTTCAAGCAGCTTGATATTCATCATAGAAATACCAATGGAACCAGAAAGTAATTCAGCATATTCTTGACTATTCTCCGCAAATGGAGATGGATTTCCAAGTAGTATGGAACCGATGAGTTCTTCATTATGGAGCATAGGTACCAGAAGCGCATAATCACAGTTTTTGAGGCATTCTGTAACCCATCCTGAGGGAAGTCTATCAGATGATTTATTAATGACAATGGTTGCCCGGGATTGGGTAATTTGGGTAAGGTAAGGATCTTCTTTCAATTGCGATGTATCAGGAAGGGAAATGGTTTCCTTAGCATTTGTATTGAGCAGCTGCCATGACTCATTCAACCAGCCTAGTATACAAATATCAGTAGGATTGATAATATCCTTGATAGTATTAACACCCTCCTGAAGGAGAAAATCCAGATTGAAATTTGAGTTTAATGATTTTGCATTTTCATTTAATGTACTCAGATCTTTTTTTCGTTTGTTTAACGACCTGGTCATATCGTTGAAATTACTTGCTAACTGCCCAATTTCATTTTTTGAATCCACTTTAATTTCATGTTCAAAATCACCACTCCCAACACGACGGGCCCCTGCGGCTAGCAATTGAATGGGCTTAACCAAAACCCCTACAAGGAAGAATGTCGCTAACAAGGCAACGAGCAATGCACCAATAGCGATGTACCCAATTTTTAGTTGTGCGGTCCTGATAGCATCTTTAATGGACTTTTGTGATAAACCGATATGTACTCGTCCCAGGAGTTTTTCTTGTATAACCATGGGGGAATAAAAATTATAAATTTCTTCACCATTAAATGATGTTGAAATTATCTGCTTTTCTTTACTTTCACTGATTTGTTGGGTAATAGAATTATCTAGTAATTTCCCAACGAGTTCTGAGTTAGAGTGTGCGAGAACTTTGTTGTCTTTATCCAGAACAATTACATAAACGATTCCTTCTTCATCTTCGATGATATGGTTCACAAAATCAAACAGATTCAGCTCATTACCCGATAAAATTGCTTCCTGGGATGCGGTGGAAAGATTCCGGATTAATGTGCTCCCTCTTAGTTTTCGCTCCACAGTTAAAGATGTCTTGATATGCTGTAAAGTGGTATAGGCAATGACGGCCACCAGACCGAGCATTAAAAAAATAACGAGCAAACTAAACTGGGTTTTTAGGCTTATACGCATAAGAAATCCAAATTCCTAAAATTTCAAAAGTTTTATTATGATTATCTCATTATTTCACTAAAAGGGGAAGTACTTTTTTTGAGATTTAGCTTATAAACAAGTATTTAAAGATGAGCTGGTGTGAGACCGAATTATACGGTTTCTGTTTAGGGAAATTTCTTTAAGTACGAACGCAATTAGTTTCTGTGTAAAACTGGCGTTAGTTGAAAGTAAACAGGGTTACAACGATTGTCATCGCCCGGCTTGACCGGGCGATCCATCCCAGAATCGATGATTTAATGGATAGTGCTTCGCTTCCTGCTTCACACCCTTCGGGCTGCCAATGCACTGCATGGCAGCGCTCTTCGCACATCCCTGTGCTCGATTACCCGGGTCAAGCCGGGTAATGACATTGTAGGTACATTGACAAACAGAATTCAATATTAAACAGAAACTAATTAGCAATAAATCTTGCTATTTTAGCAATTTATCAACATTTACCAGATTTTTGACTTCAACCTGGAAAAATTTTTCAGCTTGTACCTGATTTAGAATATTCAAAACCGATATAGGAGGATCCGTAATTTCCTTGCCAATCTTCCAACTGTTGTCCCTAATCTCAAAAAGGGTTTCAGCCAGTTGGTTACCCAAAGCAATGTGATCTGGAATGACTGCAAAAGTACCAAAATTGAAATTAGGAGATGCTAATACTTCGACTCCAACAATAACAGGGATTTTATACTTGCTTACAATAGGCATCCATACATCCCTCAATAATTCTGGCTTAAGTAATTTACTGTCGTTTAATACCCAAAGAGCATCAATTTTGTTCGATTTGATTAAATGCTTTATGGCATTTTTAATCTTCCAGTGTTTGGAAGATTGTTTATCGGTCAACGGGTATGTCGCAACAGAAATTTTTTCCGGAAGACAATATTTTGCATTAATATCGATAAAATCTTTCATTATTTCCCTATACACTACTCCAATTTTAGTAATAGGCTGATTGAGTATCGTTCTCAAATGTACTGCAGAAGTCACCAGAGGAACTTCGTAAGCAATGCCACGACAGTTTTTAATGCCATTAATAGCTCTTTCGATCCAAACACCCATAAGAGCTATTGAGGGAATTATTGTAGCCGTATCGGGTAGAGAATTTTGATATTTTTTGAAAAGCCTGATGGCTTTGTTATCCATTAATATGATTGCTTTGATTGGGGTTTGAGAAATTTTATGGTGAAGTTCCTTTTTGGTTGTGGTGTTGTTTATAATAAGATCGTTTATAATGATTTCTTTATCTAATCCTTCAGTAAGGCCTTTGATAACGTTTTCAAATGTTTCACCTTCCGGGTGAATGCATAGCACATGCTCTTTAGCTATTAATGGTGTGAATACAAGTAATGCGAACAGCAGGCTTAAGAGCCATGGGCTCCAGCATGTTTTACGCAGATTCTTATTTACGTTTATTGCCATGAATCTACTCCGAAAATAATGGACTTATCCAAAGGAAGTCCGTTTATTGCTTTTAAAATCTTCTCCGCTTTTATGGAGTCGGAAACCGCAATCGCCACAATGGCAGGTCGCATTTGGGGAACATCAGCTATGGTGAATTTTAGATTTGAGTTCTTTGTAAAATAGGCGACAAAGGTTTCTGGAATAAGCACCGCATCAACCATTCCAAATCGCTGCAGGGGCAGAAAATCTTCTACTTTGGTAACCAGCTTTATTTTTGGGGTTGCGTTTAACTGTTCAGAAAGAAAAAGTTTTGTGTTTTTCCGGCCCATGAGATTAATAAATCCTATAGACAAGGACGATAAACTATCGACTGATATATCTTTATCAATGGAAAGAAGCACATATTTTTCATTACTCTCTCCATCTTTTGACCCTGATCGGTGAATAAAATAGTTTGCAAAAGATTTAAGGATTTCCGGCTTGGAAAGAATTGCGTCAGGTGGATGAGATTTTACTTTATCGGCAAAGTCTTCAAAACGACCGAATACCGTAATTTCTAAATTAGGACACGCTTCTCGTAGTGTTTTTTGAAGATGATGGGGACGAACGGGAGAAGGATAAAAAACGTAGAGCTTTTCTGCAGAAAGCATAGAGAAAAACATGAACATCAAGAAAAATGAGAAGCGAATAAGATTGCTAATCATTTTTTGTTTTACAGTTCTGGTTTTCATTATTTCTCTTACGTATTATACACCCTTTAAATTTAAAAAACAACACAGTAAGCTAATTATCTGTGTTTTTTAAAAGAAAGGCGAATAAGTTTTCTGAAAAAAACTTAGTGGTGATAATAGTAGATATTTGGTTGTAGTTTGTAAAAGTAATGGAAAACATAGTGGGCTGTTATGTTCCCCTCACCCCCCTGCCCCCTCTCCCAACCATTGGGAACCGGGGGAGAGGGGAGTGCAGCGCATGCGAGGAGCTTTTTGGGATCTACATTATTGACTATTGTGCAAAATTTGGATAAATATGTTGATATGGATTCTATCAATCAAAAAAATGTGGAAATAGCACGGGTATTGCGCAAAAGGCAGACTCTTGCTGAAGAAACGTTGTGGGAGCAATTGCGTGGTAGAAGGTTGGCTGGTTTTAAATTTCGGAGACAGTTTCCTATTCTGAAGTATGTAGTTGATTTTTATTGCATGCAGGTTAATCTGGTTATTGAAGTTGACGGCAGCATTCATGATAACCAACAGGAGAAGGACTACTATCGTCAAGAGGCAATCACGACAAAATCAGGTGCGTCCTTTCTTAGATTCAGCAATGAAGAGGTGCTGTATAACATGGATACCGTGCTTGAAAAAATGAAGGCATTTTTGGCTGAATTATTGAAACGCAGAAATAGCTCAAAGTGAATCAATAATGAATCTAATATGACCTTGAAACTGCTACACCCCCCTTTCCCCAACTTCAAATAATATGTAAGGAGAGGGGCAGGGGGTGAGGGGAACATAGCAGCTTACCTCACCCGCACGATCTTTCTTGTACGGCGAAATAGGATGGATCCCGAGTCTGGATCCCGGACCACAAAACTGTACACATAGGTTCCGGTAGTAATTTGCCTGTTTGCTTCATTTTCCGGATCCCATATTGTTTGATAATACCCTGGATCCAAAGTCTCGTTCCCGAGTGTAAATAGTTTTTCACCCCGGATATTATAGACCGCTATAGAGAGCTTGCCTTTTACGGGCAATTGGTATCGGAAGGTAGTATAGGCTCTGAATGGGTTCGGGAAATTGCCGTTTAATTTAAATACCTGTGGCATTTCTATACGTCCACCGGTTTTTGACATAATATAATCCATGGTGCCAATGAGCATTTTAAGTTTCTTTGTCCCGGTTTTAGGTAAGGTCATAGCTACATTTTGTTTGTCCCGCAGGTTCTTGGCATACCGGGTATCATTGTCGTATAAATAGACTTCCCATTTCTCAGGAATATTGTGCAAGTTCTCTATATTCAGGGAAACGTCCTTAACACTATCAACCGAGGACAGTATTTCCATGGGCCAGGACTGGCCGTCTTCAAAGGGTGCACGGAAGTCCGTAGTATACACCCCTGGACGGTAATCCCTGGACCGGTGGGTAAAATACAGGGCGATATATTCACCCATGCCGCCGGGTTCAGGATAATCGTATTTGTCCCATTTGTTTAAAGCAGTTGGCTGTATGCCGATATAGTTATCCACATCTTTATATTTTCCCTGAGATACGGTGATTTTACAATGCCATCTGGTTTCATTACCCGCAGTCTTTTTCAATAACCGGTTATTCATGCTGAGGGTGGGCATTGAAATCTTCGGCTCATATTTAACCGCAGGTATTTCCAGAGTAATGGTTTTGTCAGTTAAATTCTTAACCGCATACCCTTCCCATTTTTTAAGCTGCAATACGTCCTCATTAAGGATGTCCGCAAAGGGATTATCCCAGCGAAGTGAGTCTGCATCCCAGAAATAGGGGCCTGCCACATTGGTATCATTCCCTTTTGCTTTGAGGAGCGATTGGACGCTTTCCCAACTGACATCCATGTAATAAGGAGAAGAAATAAGGTTCCAGCCTGGATTCAGGAACACTTCATAAGGCTCTGTAGTTTTAGGCGTTAGGGCTGAAATAGTCTTTAAAAAGATTTCATCGGATTTCACATACATCCAGTACCCGCGGCCAGGTTCAAGGGTTGTAAAGGCAGCATCTTTGTTGTATTCAAGGAACGCTCCATCCCGGAAATCAAAAAGACGCCATTTTTTATCATTGTATTTCCCCATCATATCAAGCAGGTTTTCCACAGAATTATTTTCGGGTAGGAGAGGAATTGAAAATACCTTCCAGCTGCCTTTGGGGAAAGGCTTGTTGTGATTTCTGAGGGCAATAAATATCTGCAGGGCCTTTAATATGGTATTGGAAAATTGAGTACCATCGTAACTTACCATGGAAAACTCCACCCCGGTAGCACTTGCAATAGAATCGGGAATATCAACAGCAAAAGAACTGTCCGTGGGATCAATTTCCACCCTGATAGAGTCATATTCATTTTCACCACCAGCGCGATAGATAAGATATGATTCCAGAATAGAGGTGTTGTCAAATAACTTGCCTTTAAGTGGAATAGCTGCATTCTCAGGTTTCTTAATAATATCAGAAATCTGGTCCAGATTAATGGTTGGCTTCTGCATATCAACACCGAGCATATAAGTGCCAAGAGTGGTTATATCCGAAGATACAATACCTCTGGCTGAGTCTATGGAGACATTAGGAAGTGCCCGCCAGTTTCCGTTTTCATCCAGGGTAAATACACGAACCATGTCCATATATTCTCCGGTTGGTATCCTGTCTTCCGGTATGGTCATTGCGAGATTACTGTTTAGTTCCACAGCCTGGTTCAGACTGTCTATAAAAAGTCTATACCCCGTTTCACTTACCATCACACATTCTGAGGGTGGAATTATATTGGGAACAACTTCTATTTGGATTACCACATCGGAATTAAAAACTTCAGAAGGCACATTTAATTTAATATTGTCAGGGCCAGTTACGATACCACCACCTACACCTATTTTATGCCCGATTACCTTAATGGTATCAGAAAGGGTAGTGGTCTTATTGATGGTACTCTGCAAAATCACCTTAAGTTTACTGGATTCAGCTATAGCAGTTAACAAACCAGTACTGTCAATAGAAGCAGTTGCCGGGTCATTAACGTCCCAGGTTAATATGCCGGGGTAGGTGGGATTGTCAAACTTATCAAGAGCCAGAGCGGTAAAACGGAAGGTGTCACCGACTGCTATGGTGAGAGAAGTATCAGGAATAACGGTAAGTGTTTTCATTATCCCCGGAGTGACCGCAATTACAATGGTATCCATAATTCCGGAGATACTGTCAGACACGATAAGGGTACACTGTCCAATAGCTACGGGTGTAAACCGGTAAACCGAATCAATAGTCCCAATACATGAATTGGAAATTTGGAATGGACTATGAGTGGTAATCAGGTTGTCATACTGATCAAACCCCTTAATACTGAACTGAAGTACGCTATCAGTCGTGATAACTGCAGAATCTGGTGTTGCTACTATAGAGATCAGACTGCCGGGTAGGACTGAAATGGTGTCTGTTGTATCCGCAAATGAATTAAATGTCGCAACAATATATCCCATACCAACTTTAACCGGGTTGAATATGCCTGTGCTGTCCACCGTTCCAATATCGCTGGTTATAGACCAGTTGATATTCACAGAAGTATCAGCATTTCCCCGTTCATCCAGAGCAAAAGCCTGATATTGATATTGCGTATCTGCAGAAAAACTGCGGATGGTATCATTAATAATAGCCACTGAAGTAACCGCTCCCAATGGAACCGTAAACCTCAGAGTATCGCTTATGGTTGAATTCAGTCGGGCAACCACTTCACCCGATCCCATTTTACCAGGACTAAATATCTTGTTGGAGTCTAACACACCAATACCTTCTATGTCACTGATTATCTCCCAGCTCAACAACTGTCCATTCAAAGGATGATTAAGACTGTCATAGACCACAGCACTAAACTGGTAAGCACTATCGATTACCAGTTTACTGGTGTCTTTTACAATACCCACTCTGTCTGGCACAGAAAGTACAACAGGAGTATATCCGGACACTTCGGTGTAGGCAGCATTACTTCCATTCACATCGCTGTACTCAAGCTTCAGTTGGTAAACCGCATCACTGACCAGAGAATTACCGGTTGATTCAAGGCTATCCAGCCCGCTTGAAGCAGCCAAATCATATATATTCACAAGAACAGAATGCTGACCACTATCAGACACTGATAAGTGTAAAATATGTATTGAACTATCAGCCCGGCCACCAGTAGGGGTAATGCTTAGTTTAACGGAATTCTCCAGGGCAGTTTCAGGCAGATTGAATACTATTTCGGTAATAGCACTGTCAATGGTAACCGTATCAGCATATTCTGCCGTTGGTTTGGTGATTACCGGTGTTCTGGATGTGGTATCAAAATATACTTCTGATACACTAACAGGTTGTGCCTGATTACCGGAACTGTCTGAACCCGCAAAGGTTATGGTGTAGATAGCTTCTGATTGTAATTGAGGACTGCCTGATAAAAGAACATTAGTATGAGACCCCGAAGAAAGTTCGGTGCCAGTGAGGTTTATAATCTGAGGAGACAATGAATCCGGAGTACCACCGGTAGCAAGCCAGGTCACGGTTCCTGCAGAGAAGGTTTCTGATAAATTGTATGATATTACCGGACTGTTAATGGTGGTATCACTACCAGGTAACAAACCCGAAATGGTGGGGATAATACCATCTATTTTAAGTTCCGCAACATCAGACAGGTTCTTACCCGAAGGAATTGTCAGTAAGGTATTAATCTCATGGCGATTACGGAGGGTACTTCCCTGAGTAAGACCAAGAGGGCTTATAATCCTGAGGTCTGAGGCAGTATCACTGGACTGTATGATATAATCCACGGTGATATTGTCGGTGTAATCAAAAGCCGGCACGGAAAGAATCTTGTCATTGCCCGTTTCCAGGGTAATAAGGAGATTTCCGCCTTCCAGTTTAACGGAATCAGAGAATTGGATGGTAATAGGTATAGTATCACCAATCTTGTACCAATCTTCATCCGCAGATGTGCTAACATTGAGAACTTCCGGAGGAATGGAATCAGAGGGCAGAATTTTCGTAACATTTTCAACCCTATAAGCTGTAGACTGGTTACCCAGAGAGTCTGTTACCGTTAGAGATATGGTGTAAATACCGTTATTAACGAGAGCAGGATAATTCTGCAGCATTACCTGTGTATGTGAACCGGAATCCAGCTCGACTTCAGTGAGTGACTGGACATGATTAGAATCCTCAGAACCACCGGTGCGAGTCCAGCTTACTGTTCCAGATACTGCATTTTCGCTTAAGGAGTAGGTGAGCGCACTGGTGAAAACATCTGTATCAGGAGGAGGATAGGAGATGGTTACAGCCGGAGAAACATTATCCAGAGTAGCATTTTGTGAGGTCGCATAAGCTGATTGCTCAATTCCATCAGTAGCTTTAAAGCGGATTTTCAGGTTCTCTATATCCAGACTGTCCAGTTCTTCAACAGCGGTTACATCAGCATGTTTGGTAAAGAAAGTGAAGGAATGAATAGTACCAGTTAAATCTGTAGCCCCGGCAAATTTCAGACCCTGATTATTGGGCCAGTTCCCGGACAATGCACCTGAATCATCGGTGTTTAATGGGCTGTGCCAGTTAACACCGCCATCTTTACTGAATTGGAAGTTTGACAGGGATACCGAGTCTTCATCATCATCTTTGACCCGGAACAGTATGGTAAGCATACCGCTACCGTCTGTACTTTGTAAAATCTGTGCAGCAGGAATGATATTATCAGCCGTGAAACCAAGTACTGGAGCCGTATTGGTGATAATAATAATCTGAACACCAGTGTTATCCGTGGTCATGGCGTTACCAGCCAGATCATACAATTCATTATTGCTATTAGTATAGGTAATCGTCAGCGTATCACGCAAACCAGCAAGAGAAGATACCATCAGAAGAATAGACGAATCACCGACTGTACCATCTACCTGGGCCTGAACGGTATACTGGTTATTGTGTGAATCCTTCACATTAATATCTGTTGGATTACCGCCATTGGTTCTGATGGTTTCATTAAAATTAAGTTTAATCTGAGTATCATTTTCTTTGGTTGCAGAAAGAAGAGCAGGGGACGTATTATCACAAGTAATGTTTGATCGGGTAACCTGAACCGCAGCATTACCGGCAATGTCCACACCATTATAAGAGATTGAATATATTGCACCGGATACCAGAGTCGGAGGATTGGAAAGCGTTATATCGGTATGGACTCCAGAATCAAGTTCGGTTCCGGTTAGAGATTGAACATGGGGGGAACTTCCGTCAGCTGCACCACCAGTCCTGATCCAGGTTACGGAACCAACAGACAGATCTTCGGAGAGTGTATAAGAAATCTGAGTAGTGTTCTGGTAGGTGTTTGAGTCAGGGGCAGTGGAAGTAAACACTGGCACCCGACTATCAAAAAGTAAAGAGGTATTGGTAGCAGAAGCAACTGGATTACCCAGTGAATCCTGATATTCAATTTTAACACTATAGATGGCACTATCTACCAAAGCGTCATTCCCATCAGTACTTACAGAACTTACATCAGAATTATCTGAAAGGTCAGCACCATTTAAAGTCATCTGATGCTGAGTAGCTGATTCCCCATTTGAACCAAGGGTTACAACATGCGGTGAATTGCCATCGGCCAGTCCACCCGTTTGCGTAAAGGTTAGTTTTACCGAACCAGCCAGCCCCTGTTCCGGAAGGGTATAATCAATAGCCAGGGTATTATTATCCGTAGAACTATTGGCCGGTGAGGTAAGAATCGGAGTTTCTGTGGACACATCGTATAAGATACCGATAACCGTCTGTTCAGCAGCTGCATTATCTGCACTGTCTATTGCGTTAAAAGAAATGGTATAAACGGTACTGTCCACCAGGACAGGGGCATTAGTTAGAGTAATATTACCATGGGCTCCAGAATCCAGTTCAGAACCACTCAGACTCTGCACATGGGGTGAATTATTATCTGTGGAACCACCTGTCCGGGTCCAGGTAACAGTACCGGAAAGTGCAGTTTCCGATAATGTGTAAGAAACCTGTGTGGTGTTTACTTCTGTACTTGAAACAGGAGCCAGGGAAGAAATTGAAAGTGCAGTATTATCAAAGTGGAAGACCGTATTTGTAACAGAAGCTGCAGTATTCCCCAGAGAATCCTGATATTCCAGAGTTACACTATACAATGCATCATCCACCAGGAAGTCATTTCCACCAGAACTGACAGAGGTCACATTGGCATTATTTGAAAGGTCAATTCCATCAAGAGTAGCAGTATGCTGTCCTTCTGTAATAAAATTATCATTAAAGATGATAATATGAGGAGAGTTGTTATCATCACTCCCACTTGTACGGGTGAAGGTCATTTTCACGGATCCTGAACTGGCTTTCTCTGTTAAACTAAAGTCTATGTCTAATGTCTTGTTATCATTTCCATTGGAAGCGGGTGCAGTAAGTACTGGTATTTCCGTTGCAAGATCATAAGCCACATTGGTCATGGTTACCTGGGTAGCCATGTTACCATAAAGGTCAGTTGCATCAAAAGCAATAGTATAAACACCACTATCTGCCAGGGTTGGAGCATTAGTCAGTGTTATGTCAGTATGAGCCCCTGCATTGAGTTCCGTTCCTGTGAAAGACTGGGCATGGGGTGAACCATTATCCACCGCACCGCCGGTACGAGTCCAGGTTACCGTGCCAGAAGCTACTGCTTCACTTAATGTGTATGACACCTGAGAGTTATTAATCAGAGTATCATCAGCAGGACCGGTAGAAGATATTGTAGGCGCTACATTATCAAGCACAGCATCTTGTGACGTAGCATAGCCGGACAGGGCTGAAGCATCGTTCACTTTAAAGCGAATCCGGAAATTGCTTATTTGCGCAGCACTCAGACTGTGACTGTTGACAACATCAGCATGTTTGGTATTAAAGGTAAAACTGTGAACCTCACCAGACCAATCGCTGGCAGAAGAAAATTTACTGCCGCTGTTGTCTGCCCATCCGCCTGCTAACGCACCGGAATTATCACCATTAGCAGGGGAGTACCAATTACTTCCACCATCATCAGAAAATTCAAAAACCTCCAGGGTAACCAAATCGCTCTGGTCATCTTTTGCCCGGAAAGAAACGGTAATTATCCCGTTACCATCAGTAGACTGTGACACTCGAGCCGCGGGAATCACATCATCAGCGGAGTAACCACCGACAGGAGCCGTATTCGTAATAAGACCTTCTGTGGATAAATCTGATTCCGTAGCGTTGTCCCTGCTGTTACGACTCTTAACCTGTATGCTGTATCCGGAAACCGGTGAACTGAGCCCGGTAATAGTCTTCGTTCCCCAGGTAGCAATAGTCTGCCAAACTTCACCTGCGCCAATTGATCCATCAGCTGCAACCCAGTTATTCCCACCTACAGCCGGTGTAATGTAAATAGCGTAATCCAAACCAGAAGCAGCACTTGCGTGGGCATTAACAGTCACATTAACAGTAGAAGCTGTAGGAGTATTTATTGTTGGTGTTTGTGGAGTATAAGGCTTAACATAGTTGTTTGCGATTAGCTCACTGGTGAACGCGTTCCCATAATTATCAGTATGAACGGTTTTAATAGCAGAGAAATAGTCATCACCATTAACAGATACCGTGATTGCCTGAGGATCCGGATCTCCGGTATTATCGGTGCCGGAAGTACCGCCATCATAACCGGAAGCATTCAGGTTGTAATAATAAGTATTACTCCCCGCATTTGTTTCGGTAAAGGCTGCATCAAGAGTTATTTCAGAACCAGCAATAAGTGCTGATTCAAAATGAGTAGCAATGGCTTCTACAGGACTAACATTATCCAGAACAACATCTTCTGAAGTGGCCAATCCTGAACTGACAGTGGCGTCATTTACTTTAAATCTTATCTGTAAGTTACTGATATCTTTTGAACTTAAGCTATGATTGCTGACTACATCTGCATGTTTGGTATTAAAGGTAAAGCTGTGGGCAGTACCAGACCAGTCAGAAGCTGAACTGAATTTACTGCCACTGTTATCGGCCCATCCATCAGCTAATGCCGCGGAATTATCTCCATTAGCAGGGGAGTACCAGTTAGAACCACCGTCATCAGAAAAAGCAAAACTTTCCAGAGTAACCAGGTCACTTTCTGTATCTTTAGCCCGGAAAGTTACCGTGATAGTTCCATTTCCATCTGTTGACTGAACAACCTGGGCTGCAGGAATTATATTATCAGCCGAGTACCCGGCAACCGGAGCCGTATTTGTAATTGCAGCAGCAGTTGAAAGGTCGGATTCAGTAGCATCATCAACAGAATTCCGGCTCTTAACCTGGATACTATACTGAGAAACCGGTGAGCTTAATCCGGTAATTGTTTCAGTTCCCCAGCCTGCAATAGTCTGCCATACTTCACTAGCCCCAACAGAACCATCTGACTGAACCCAATTGTTTCCACCAACTGCAGGTGTGATGTAAATTGCATAATCTATTCCAGAAGCGCCACTTGCATGTGCATTAACAACGACATTCACAGTGGACACTGTTGGAGTACTGACTGTTGGGGTCTGTGGGGTATAGGGCTTTACATAGACATCGGTTGTAACTTCACTGGTTGTACTGTTCCCATAATCATCGGTATGTACCGCCTTGATTGCGGTAAAGTAATCATCACCGTTGATTGTTGTAGTAATAGCCTGAGCATCCGGGTCAGCGGTATTGGATGTACCAGCAGTGCCGCCATCATAACCGGTTGCATTGAGATCAAAGTAATAGGTATTGGTTCCTGGATAACTTTCGGTGAATGCCACATCCAGAGTAATTTCAGTTCCAGCAATCGGTGCTGTTTCAAAATGGGTAGCAATTGCTTCAGCAGGAACCACATTATCAAGAACCGCATCCTGAGACGTGGCCAGAGCAGAAGCCACAGTAGCATCATTAATTTTAAACCGAACCTGAAAATTGGTGATACCTGAAGTACTCAGGTCCTGACTGCTGACCACATCTGCATGTTTAGTATTAAAGGTAAAGCTATGAGCCGTGCCTGACCAATCAGCTGCAGAAGTGAAATTGCTTCCACTATTATCGGCCCATCCGCCAGCCAATGCACCGGAATTGTCGCCATTTGCAGGGGAGTACCAGTTGCTACCACCATCATTACTGTATTCAAAACTCTCCAGACTAACCAGATCAGATTCTGCGTCTTTGGCCCGGAAGGTAATGGTCATAGTCCCGTTTCCATCAGTTGACTGGACCACCTGAGCAGTTGGAATAACATTATCCGCCGAGTACCCGGCGACAGGAGTGGTATTGGGAACAGCACCTGCTGTTGAGAGGTCAGATTCTGTGGCATTATCACGACTGTTTCTGCTCTTAACCTGAATGCTGTATTGGGAAACCGGTGAACTTAATCCCGTAATCGTTTCCGTTCCCCAGGTAGCTATGGTCTGCCAGACTTCGCTTGCACCAACAGAGCCATCTGCCTGTACCCAGTTATTGCCACTTACCGCAGGACTTACGTAAATTGCGTAACTTAAACCAGAAGCAGCGTTTGCATGTGTATTAATGGTGAAGTCAGTAGTTGAAGCTGTTGGATTTCCAATAGTGGGTGCCTGTGGAGTATAGGGCTTTACATATATGTCAGTGGTTGATTCCGAGGTAGTTACGTTGCCATAATCATCGGTATGAACACTCTTAATAGCAGTGAAATAGTCATCACCATTTACTTCCGCTACAGTGATTACCTGAGCATCAGGATCTGCGGAATTTGCCGTTCCCGCTGTGCCCGCATCATAACCACCGGCATTCAAGTCGTAATAATAACTGTTGGTTCCAGGATTCGTTTCGGTGAAGGCAGCGTCCAGAGTTATTTCAGTTCCTGAAACCGGGCTGGATTCAAAATGGCTAACCGCCAACTCGACAGCAGGTGCATTATCCAACACAACACCATCTGAAACCCCAAGTTCTGAAGCTACAGTGGCATCATTTACTTTAAAGCGGACTTTGAAATTGCTGATATCTGCAGCACTCAGCGTATGACTGCTGATGACATCTGCATGTTTGGTGTTAAAGGTGAAACTGTGGGCAGTGCCGGACCAGTCGGTTGCGGAAGAGAATTTGCTACCGCTGTTATCAGCCCATCCACTGGCCAGGGCTTCTGAATTATCTCCATTTGCAGGTGTGTACCAGTTTGTGCCTCCGTCATCGCTATAGGCAAAACTCTCCAGAGAAACCAAATCGCTTTCTGCGTCTTTGGCCCGGAAGGTAATGGTGAAGGTTCCATTTCCATCGGTTGATTGAATGACCTGAGCAGCAGGAATGGCGTTATCAGCAGCATACCCAAGAACAGGTGCGGTATTGGCAATAGCTCCTGCAGTTGAGAGGTCTGACTCGGTTGCATTATCACGGCTGTTTCTACTCTTGGCTTGAACGCTGTACCCGGAAACCGGTGAGCTTAATCCGGTAATCGTTTTTGTTCCCCAGGTTGCTATTGTCTGCCAGACTTCGCTTGCCCCAACAGAGCCATCAGCCTGTACCCAGTTATTTCCACCTACAGCCGGTGTGATGTAAATAGCGTAACTTATACCTGAAGCTGCACTTGCATTTGCATTAACAACTACATCCATAGTGGAAGCCGCAGGGTTACTAATAGTGGGAGCCTCAGGAGTGTATGGCTTAATAAAATAGTCTGTGGTTAATTCACTGGTTGTCGTATTACCGTTATCGTCAGTGTGTACCGCTTTAATCGCATTGAAATAATCGTCACCATTAAGGGCCGCAACCGTAATAGCCAGTGGATCCGGATCTTGCGCATCGCTGGTGCCTGAAGTACCGGCATCATAACCCGCACCGTTCAGATCATAATAATAAACATTGGTCCCGGGATTAGATTCTGTAAAACCGGCATCCAGAGTAATCTCGGTTCCGGTAACCGGGTCCGTTTCATAATGGATGGCGGTGGAAGCAACTGGTGCCAGGTTATCCAGGGCTGCATTTTCGGAAGTGGCCAGATCAGAAGTTACTAAGTTATCATCTACCTTGAAACGAACCTGGAAATTTGTGACATCGGTGGAACTGAGGCTATGACTGCTTACCACATCTGCATGCTGGGTATTGAAAGTGAATGTATGGGCTGTCCCGGTCCAGTCGGTTGCGGAACTGAACCTACTGGTGCTGTTATCGGGCCAGTTTCCGCCCAGTGCCTCTGAATTGTCATCATTGGTCGGTGTATACCAGTTTGAACCACCATCATCACTATAGGCAAAACTCTCAAGATGCACCAGATCACTTTCAGTATCTTTGGATCGGAAGGTGATAGTTATCGTTCCATTTCCATCAGTTGACTGTATTACCTGGGCAGTTGGGATGACATTTCTCTCAGAATATCCGGCAATAGGTGTGGTATTGTCAATACTGCGGGAATTTGAAAAGTCTGATTCAGTTACATTATCCCGGCTATTACGGGTTTTGGATTTGAAATAATACTGGGCAACTGGTGAAGAAAGACCGGTAACTGTTTTAGTCCCCCATTCGGCCTGGGTCTGCCATGCTTCACTTGCCCCAACGGAACCATCGGTCTGTACCCAATTGTTTCCGCCAACCGCAGGAGTGAGGTAAATTGCATAATCTACTGCAGAAGAAGCACTTGCATGAGGATTGACCGCAATATCAATAGTAGAAACCGTGGGATTAGTTATGGTTAGTTCTTCAGGTGAATAAGGTTTTATGTACACATCAGAGGTAACTTCTGAAGTAGTAGTGTTACCAAAAGCATCGGTGTGCACAACTTTTATGGCGCTTATGTAATCATCCCCATTTATAGCACCAGTGGTAATAGACTGTGGATCGGGGTCAACAGCATTGGAAGTACCTGAGGTTCCTGCGTCATATCCGCCGTTATTCAAGTTGTAATAAAAAACATTTGTACCAGGATTATTTCCTGAGAAAGCCGCATCAAGGGTGATAGTTGTCCCATAGGCTGCAGTATTTTCATAATGAACCGCAGTTGCTACCGTCAGGGCTATATTATCCAGTCCTGCATCTTCTGAGGTTCCTGTGCCTGAAGAAACCGTGGCGTCATTTATTTTGAACCGGATCAGGAAATTACTGATATCTGAAGAACTTAAACTATGACTACTGACGACATCGGCATGTTTGGTATCAAAGGTAAAACTGTGAGCCGTGCCAGACCAGTCTGCAGCAGAAGTAAATTTACTACCACTGTTATCTGCCCATCCACCAGCCAGTGCCCCTGAATTATCACCATTGGTGGGACTGTACCAGTTTGAGCCGCCATCATCACTGAATTCAAAAGTTTCCAGAGTGACCAAATCACTTTCTGTATCTTTGGCCTTGAAAGTAATGGTCATAGTTCCGTTTCCATCGGTGGATTGAGAAACCTGAGCTCCAGGAATAACATTGTCAGCGGTATAACCAAGAACCGGAGCCGTATTTGGAATAGAGGCCGCTGTTGACAGGTCAGACTCGGTAGCATCATCCACAGAATTTCTGCTCTTAACCTGTATACTGTACTGGGAAACCGGTGAACTTAGACCTGTAACAGTTGCTGTTCCCCAGGTTGCGATAGTCTGCCATACTTCGCTCCCACCAACAGAACCATCTGCCTGTACCCAGTTATTTCCACTTACCGCAGGTGTGATGTAAATAGCGTAATCTAAACCTGACGCCCCACTTGCATGGGCATTAACACTCACATTTATGGTTGATGCAGTCGGTGTGCCCACAGTGGCGGCTTGAGGAGTATATGGTTTTACATAGGTGTTGGAGGTCACTTCACTGGTTAAAGTATTACCATAATCATCGGTATGTACGGTCTTAATAGCAGAGAAATAATCATCACCATTTAAAGCCGCTGTAGTAATTGCCAGAGCTGCCGGGTCACTGGAATTGCCGGTGCCGGAAGTGCCGCCGTCATATCCGCCTGCGTTGAGATTGTAGAAATAGGTGTTTGTCCCCGGGTTGGTTTCGGTAAAAGCAGCGTCTAAGGTTATCTCAATACCTGCAACCGGTGCAGTTTCAAAATGCGTGGAAGCAGAAGCTACAGGAGTAACATTATCAAGGTTGGCAGATTCTGAAGTAGCCAGACTGGATGTAATAACCGCGTCATTTACTTTAAAACGCAACTGGAAGTTGCTGATATCAGATGAGCTGAGGGTATGACTGGTGATGACATCTGCGTGTTTTGAGTCAAAGGTAAAGGAATGGACCGTACCGGACCAGTCTGTTGCGGAAGAAAATTTGTTACCGCTGTTATCTGCCCATCCACCGGCTAATGCACCTGAATTATCCCCGTTTGCCGGAGTATACCAGTTACTGCCGCCATCATCAGAATAAGCAAAACTTTCCAGTGAAACCAAATCATTTTCTCCGTCTTTAACCCGGAAGGTCACCGTAATCAAACCATCAGCATTAGATGATTGTACAACCTGAGCAGCAGGGATAACATTGTTTTCAGTATACCCGGCAACAGGAGAAGTGTTGGAAATGCTTATAGCATTAGAAAGGTCAGATTCGGTTGTATTATCCACAGAGTTTCGACTCTTAGCACTGACATAATACTGGGAAACCGGTGAACTTAATCCGGTTATGGTTGCGGTACCCCAAGTTGCTATGGTCTGCCAGACTTCGCTTGCACCCACAGAACCATCGGCCTGAACCCAATTATTCCCGCTAACAGCAGGACTGACATATATTGCATAACTTAGACCGGAAGCCGCACTTGCATGAGCGTTAACCGTTGCATCAAGACTGGAAGCAGTAGGATTGGCCAGAGTAACTTCATTTGGCTGGTAAGGTTTTACATAGGTATTGGACACCACTTCACTGGTTATCGTATAGCTGTAATCATCCACATGGGTTGTCTTGATAGCACTGAAATAGTCATCACCATTAATGGCTGCAACCGTTATTGCCTGGGCAGCTGGGTCTGCAGCGTCAGTTGTTCCCGAGGTACCGGCATCATATGCGCCAGCATTGAGCTGGTAAAAATAAGTATTGGTATTCGGATTTGTTTCCGTGAATGCCGCATCCAGGGTTATTGAAGTCCCGGAAACCGGAGCATTTTCAAAATGGGTTGCTGCGGAAGTAACCGGGGCCACATTATCCAGTTCTACGTCTTCGGTAGCCGCCAGAGCAGAAGCAATTATTCCGTCATGAACTTTAAACCGTATCTGGAAGTTGCTGATATCAGTAGTACTCAGGGTATGGCTGCTCACCACATCTGCATGTTTGGTATCAAAGGTAAAACTATGGGCTGTCCCGGACCAGTCAGTTGCAGAAGAAAATCCACTACCACTGTTATCTGCCCATCCACTGGCTAATGCACCGGAATTGTCACCATTAGCTGGCGTATACCAGTTACTACCGCCATCATCACTGAAAGCAAAACTCTCCAAAGTAACCAGGTCACTTTCTGTATCTTTAGCCCGGAAGGTGATAGTGGCAATGCCGTCAGCACTGGTTGAAATTGAGACCTGTCCGGCAGGGATCACATTATCCGCAGAGTAACCAGCAACCGGAGTAGTATTGGTAATTTGTCCGGCAGTAGAGAGGTCTGACTCGGTTGCATCATCACCTGAATTTCTACTCTTCACCTGTATACTATACTGTGAAACCGGTGAGCTCAGTCCGGTAATAGTTTTAGTGCCCCAGGCAGCCACCGTCTGCCAGACTTCACTGCCGCCAACCGAACCATCCGCCGCAATCCAATTGTTTCCACTTACCGCAGGGGTGATGTAAATAGCATAATCCAAACCGGATGCAGCACTTGCATGAGCATTTACCGCAACGTTAACCGTTGAAGCGGTAGGTGTGCCAATTGTAGGTGCCTGAGGAGTATAAGGTTTTACATAGGTATTGGAAACCACTTCAGAGGTAATTGTATTTCCATTATCATCCACATGAACCGTTTTGATAGCACTGAAATAATCATCGCCATTAATGGCTGTAGTGGTTATAGCCAATGCATCAGGGTCTGCAGTATTAGTGGCCCCCGCATTACCAGCATCATAGCCACTGGCATTTAAGTTAAAGTAGTAAGTATTTGTATTGGGATTGGCTTCGGTAAAGGCTGCATCCAGAGTAATTTCTGTACCGGAAACCGGGGCTGTTTCAAAGTGAGTAGCCGCTGAAGTAACCGGGTCCAGGTCATCTACAGAAATATTTTCTGAAGTAGCAGGACTGGCGGAGTTAGTCGTAGCATCATTTACAGTAAAGCGAACCTGGACATCAGACTGGTCAACACCATTAAGTCCGGAAAGATCCGCATGTTTCGTATTAAAGGTAAAGTTGAATTCAGAAGCAGCCCCAAAGCTGGCCGCAGAAGTATAGGAGTTACTTTCCCAATTAGTAGACAAGGCTTCAGAAACGTCACTATTGGTGGGGGCATTCCAGGAAGCACCGCCATCCACAGAATATTGGAACGTGTTCAGAGAAATATTATCACTTTCCGTATCCTTCACCTTAAAACTGATAGTGAGAGTACCATTACCATCAGTTGATTGGGTAACCTGGGCAGCAGGTATGACATTATCAGCCGTGTAACCACCAACCGGGGCGGTATTGGTTATTTGTCCGGCCGTTGAAAGGTCAGACTCAGTTGCATCATCTACCGAGTTTCTACTCTTAACCTGTATACTGTACTGAGAAACGGGTGAGCTCAGTCCGGTAATAGTTTTAGTACCCCAGGTCGCAACGGTCTGCCAGACTTCAGCAGCGCCAACAGAACCATCCGTAGCAATCCAGTTATTACCGCTTACCGCTGGGGTGATGTAAATAGCGTAATCTAATCCTGAAGCAGCACTTGCATGAGCGTTAACTGCTACATTCACTGTTGAAGCAGTAGGAGTATTCACAGTAGGAGCTTGCGGAGTATATGGCTTTACATAGACATCAGTAGTAACTTCACTGGTAGTAACATTGCCATAGTCATCGGTATGGGTCGTTTTGATGGCAGTGAAATAATCATCTCCGTTAATTGCTGCTACCGTAATTGCCAGAACATCCGGATCCTGAGAATCAGATGTGCCCGCAGTGCCACCATCATAGCCGTCAGCGTTAAGACTGTAGTAATAAGTATTGGTATTCGGGTTGGTCTCGGTAAATGCCGCATCCAGGGAAATGGAAGTTCCTGAAACCGGTGCGGTTTCAAAATGGCTGGCAGCTGAAACAACCGGTACCACATTGTCCAAGGTCTGGTCCTCAGAAACC
>JADFYW010000048.1 GCA_015232855.1 Fibrobacteria bacterium | reverse complement strand
ATTTTATTAGTAAATTTAAACCTTTACTTGTACCAAATTCTATTATTAGTCAAATGAATGATGCCGAAAAGCCACAAATATTTTTAATTGGCGGTCCTAATGGATCAGGAAAAACTACAACAGCGAATGAGTTGTTACCTGTTAGCTTAAATATCTTTGAATATGTGAATGCTGATTCCATTGCGGCCGGTTTGTCACCTTTTAAACCGGAGAACATGGCTATTCAAGCCGGAAAATTAATGTTGAGGAGAATAAAAGAATTAGCAGAACAAAGAAAGACCTTCGCATTTGAAACAACTATGGCCTCCAGAACATTTGGAACTTTTCTAAATCAATGCAAAAAAAAAGGTTATATAACTAATGTGATTTTTTTGTGGTTACAGAACCCAGACTTAGCAGTAGAAAGAGTTAAATTAAGAGTTAAAACCGGAGGACATAACATTCCCCAAGAAATAATTTTAAAGAGGTATGTGTCAGGTATTCGAAATTTTTTCTCAATCTATCAACCGATCTCAAATAACTGGTCGGTTTATGATAACTCTGGAAAAAGTCCTGTTATCATTGCAGAGAAATCCTTATCATCAAAGCTTAAAATTGTAAATGAACATAAATGGAAAATTATCAAGGAGCTTAAAAAATGACAAAAGAAGAAGCTCGAGAGTTAATGAAAAAAATAGAGAAAGGGATTAAAAGAGGTGTTGCAAAAGCACTTCAAGAGCATAAGAAGATGGGCCGTTCTATTCCAATTATGAAGAGAGGTAAAATCGTTTACATCCCACCTGAGGAAATATGAAAATAATTGATATCTAAACAGTTATGAAAACTAAATGGAATTAGAATCATAAAAGTTCTGTCTATGGATTGACTCGGGCAGCCAAAAAAATAAGAAGCCCCGTTTTCAAATGAAAATGGGGCTTTTTGTTTTAATTAAGGTGTTTATCATAAAATGTTATTGGAATATTTATTGCTCAAGCTTTACGGGCGATAGCCATTAAAGAAGTGCCCAGTACCGGTTTTTTTAGCAGCTTTGTTTCCAATTTCATTAAGATTTTTAAAAAGGTGTGTGAAAAGGCATTAGGGGGATCAAAGCCGGTTTTTACGGTATCATTAATGGACATATTTTTTCCCATAACCAGTTTCCGCACGCACAGTAACGGAAGCATACTGAGTCCCCAGTAAGCCATTGATACTATAGACAGATTGAATGGTTTAACTGTCTCACTCATCATTTGTTTGTCGTATCTACGTAGATGGCCTACTTTTTGGTCATATCCGCTCCAGAGTAAATTAATGGCTGGAACATTTATAAGGAGATAACCGCCAGGTTTTAAATGAAATAACGCCGATTCAAGAAACGCCTTTGTATCATCAATGTGCTCAAGGATATCAAAAAGAACCAGGAAATCATATGTGTTTTCCATTTCTTTAAGCTGGTCATGAATATTATACTGCATGATATGACCTCTATTCGAAATGCATTGTTCAAGGCCGGTTTTGTTAAGGTCAACGCCATCAATACTCCAGGATGTGTTTTTTTCCAATTGTTTAATGATAAGACCATTTCCACAGCCGATATCCAGGCCCCTCATATTATCCTTTCTTGAAATACCGGCAGAGTGAAGAAGATTTAGAAAAGCGGAAATTCTCCACTGGCACCAGAAATGTTCCTCACCAGCAAATTCATACCATAAAACCGGGAAATCATTAGAAGTTTCTGAGAGAATTTTAATTTTGTTCATTATTTATTCTACTTGATTTAGAAGTAAACATATCCTCAATGATAAAGCTGGGCCAGTTCTTAGCTTCCATAGATACTTGCCTACAGGCATCCCTAATATAAAGAATATATACCTTAATGCAAATGCTCAGGGTGTTTATTTGGTTCTCAAAAGAGTGGCCACTTTTTTACATGTTGTTAATTTTTTAAATAATCTTTACTATTTATGTAGTAAAAAGATTCAGTGTTGATTTTGAACCAGATATTGAGATACGTTTGATTATCTAAATTCTTATTGGAGAGGTGGCTAGGCAATGAAAAAAGTAGAAATTTTTGTAATAAATGGTGAAATGGGCAGTGGGGAAGGCTGTGGAGGAAGTTGTGGTTCGGGTGAGGGCGGGCCTATTACTCCCGAATCTTTTGTTCAGATGTTTAAGGACAAAAATAAAGATGTAGCTGAATTTTCAATATTCGATTTTAAAAACAAGCCTCAAGAAGATATGATTAAATGTTTGAATGCGGCATTGGCAGGATCTGGTCAAAAGCTCACTATTACGGTTAAAAACTTCTTTTTTATGGTATCAAAAATTCTCCCCATCATTGCAGTAGATGGTAAAATCATCTCCCTTGGTAGTTGCCTGAATATTGATGACCTTGGAAAAGCCATTATACAAGGAACTTCCGTCTCTTGTAAATCTGGCTGCTGTTGAATACAGATCCGTTTGAACAAGAGCTAATGACACTGTCCTAAACGCTAAACCGTTTCCGGTGCCATTCCCAAGCACTTCTGATTATTTCGTCGATAGCGTTGTATTGAGGTTGCCAATTTAATGTTGTCTTTGCTAACTGAGTGCTCCCTATCAATTTTGCAGGGTCGCCAGGTCTTCGCGCAGAAATATTTACCTTAAATGTATTTCCGGTAATATCTTTTACGACCTGGATGAGTTCTTTAACAGAATACCCTTTCTCATTTCCCAAATTGAGGCGAAGAGATTTACCGTGGGCTAATAAATATTCAAAGCTTTTAAAATGAGCCTGGGCAATATCCATAATATGTAAATAGTCTCGAATACAGGTCCCATCAGGGGTGTTATAATCGTCACCAAAAATTTCAATACAATTAATACGCCCTAAAGCCGCATCAAGTATAAGAGGAATTAAATGCGTCTCAGGTGAGTGGTCTTCACCAATTTTAGATTGGTAATCTGCTCCCGCTGCATTAAAATATCTTAAACACACTGATTTCAACCCATAGGCGGTCTCATAATCTTCAAGGACGTGCTCAATGATAAGTTTGGTTCTCCCATAGGGATTAATAGGGGACTTTTCATGAAATTCTTGAATTGGAATTGTTTCTGGTTGACCATAAATTGCACAACTGGAAGAAAAAATGATATTTTTGATATCACATTTTATCATAGCATCCAGAAGAGAAATTGTTCCAACCACATTGTTATTATAATATCCAGAAGGGTTTGTTACAGAATCTCCAACACTTAAAAAAGCAGCTAAATGCATTACAGCAACCGGCTCATATTCTTTCATAACCTTGATGAGCTTGTCAGTCTCATGAAGAGATCCCTTTATGAATGGACCCCATTTAACAAAATCTTTGTGTCCTTGGCTTAAATTATCAAAAACAATAGGCGCATATCCTTGATCAGCCAGATATTTACAACAATGGCTACCAATGTAACCCGCGCCACCAAGTACTAATATGTTTTTCATCTGCATAATAAAATTATAGCATTTTAAAAAAGGCCAATACAGAACTTTCCAGGCTAAAGTGTATTTTTCAAGGATTCTATAGTAGAAAAGGTCTTTGTCTTGCTTTTATAAATTACCAAAGTTAGTTTGATTTAGTGAATATTAAAGAATCAAGCTTTTCGCAGATATTTAATGTTTGAACTCTTATGAAGTACACACGTCTGAGTATACTGGTGCCAGTTTTATTGATTGGTATTCAATTTTTTTCAATCCTGCTCAACTTAAGGGCAGCAACATCCCATTATGGCCTCTATAACCGGGATGCTTTTTCGTATCATATCCAGTGGAGTCAAGCATCGAGGAATTTAAATATATTCAGTGAGCCTGTTCTGGTTGACCCTGATCATGATATGATACGTCTGCTTGGTTCGTTTCCCCCTTTAATTTTCGCAGCAACGAATAAATATTTTAATCCTTTTCTAACCTATGCTATATGGTGTTGTATTAGTATTCTGGTTATCTGGTGGAGTTTAATAGCTTTTTCAAAAGCTCTCGGGTTTAAGGGAAATACAGCGGTGATGGTTTCCCTTGCTTACTATGCAATGGGAGATCTACTGGCCCAGCTTCCACCACTAAGCTTGAATCAAGTTATGTTTATCCTTGATATTTTTTTATTGAAGCCAGAAACTATTGTGCATTTTGGGGCTTTTCAATATCCTCATACCTTCTTCTTTTATCCGATGTTTTATGGTTTACTGGCAATGTTAATAGTGGGAATTCGGAATATTAAAGACAATATAGAAATCAGCAGGACTGGTTTACTGTTCTGGACGAGTCTTTGTTTACTGCTCCCTGTTAATTATCTGTATCACTGGATCACCATGGGAGTCGTCATTGGTTCGGTTTTGATAACAGGGATGTCTCTGAAGTGGTGGAACTTAAAAAAACTTTTAAAATATAAATCTGTCATAATTGCACTGTTTATAATTTTAGTTGTGTGGATAGCTGTGTTTGTATTTCAGAACGTGCAGCTTTCAAATGAAGCTGGGAGGTTTTTTTCATTATCAAATGGTTTAACCGAATCACGATTCATATTATTTCCAACAGGATTAGTTATAAGAATAATCTTTTGGGTATTTATTTTGATTTATTTTGTGAAATTTAAACCTGAATCAATTTTGCCTTCACTCTATCTCATAATATGTTTTTTAATGTTGAATATGCAATTAATTACAGGAAAAAATATCCAACCCGGTCATTGGACTTTAGGTGTTCAGAAGATGTTTGCCTGGTGTTTAATTATTTCAATATGTTTTATTTTAATCCCATTTATTAAGAAACGGTTTCCTGTCTTCAGAACCAAACAACGCTGGCTCTTTACATCTGGCATAGTGCTTCTCCTCTTCTTTGTTTCAATAAGATCATATGCTTCCTGGCATCTCTTTACCAGAAAATCGGAAATGGATAGTAACCGGTTTGAACTGATAACATTCTTAAAGGATCTTCCGATGGGGGTAGTTCTTTCTCCCGAATTAGATCTTGAAACGGATGTTCTTTTACATACCAGTCAAAAAACGTTTCTCCCGCGTGCCCAACAATCTGCGGTTTCACATAAAGAGTGTATAGAAAGATTAGCACAAGCCGCATTTATTTTAGGTTATTCTAAACAGGGTTTCTATGACTGGCTGCATATCAAAGGGCAACGATTTTTTGGTGTATTGTATGGAACAAATAAGGAATTTAGCTCTTCTTTGTTTTATGACCCCAAGACCAAAGGGGGAGTATTGGAATACCAAAAGGGAGTGATGCCCATTTGGGATGAAGAAATAATTCAGACTTACCAGGCATCCCCCGAACCAGGAAAATGGAAGCTGGATTATCTGGTATTGTTTAAAGAAGAAGTCGCAAAAGATCCGCTTTGCGCTCATGGTGGTAACGTTTTATTTGAAAATCAAACTTACACTGTACTTGAGGCTCCCCCCCTTGTTTCCTGGAAAAAAGTATGGTGTAGTGAGGTTCCCTATATTAAAAAGATAAAATAATTTGACACTACACTAGTTTGACCCTTGGTTGATCATCAAGGCAGAGGCTGAACAGAAGCTAATTGTTTATCGGGAAATCTTCCTGGAAAAATTTTGTGAGAATCTCAATCTCAGTCATGGATTGGGCTTTTAGGTTCCACTTCATATTTGCTATGAATTATAAATGCCGGCCGCCCTTTGATTTCCAAATAAGACCTGCCGATATATGCACCGATTATGTAGAGACAAAACAAAATAAGACAATTACTAAAAAGCGTAATCATCATCATAAACCAAATAGGTTCTTTGTAATACGGAATAGCGATTATAGCACCAATAACAAAAAAAATGAGATACATAAAGGCTAAAAGCTGGGCAAATTTAAGAGGCTTTGTGCTTAAGGAGGTAATGCCATCTGTTGCAAGTTTATATAATCTACTATAATTATATTTTGTCTTGCCTGCATACCGCTTACATCGGTTATAAATAATACCTGTTTGATTAAACCCCACCCAGGTGCGCAATCCTCGTGGGAATCGGACTGCTTCGGGAAGCTTATTTATTTCTGTGACAACCCGACGGTCCATCAAACAAAAATCTCCACTGTCAACCGCGACATCAATTTCGGAAAGCATTTTATAAACCCGGTAAAAAAGCCAATATAAAAAGCGTTTAGCGAAGTTCTCTTTCCGATTTGCCCGTACACCATAAATAACATCGTATCCCTCCCGCCATTTTTTAGCCATATCAAAAATGAGCTCAGGTGGATCCTGGAGATCTGCGTCAATGACGGCAACAAGGTCTGTGTCTGTATTTGCAATACCCGCTGAAACAGCCGCTTGATGACCGAAATTTCTTGAGAGTTGAATGATTTTGACTTTAGCGGTTTTAGATAAAAAGGAAGTACATTGTGCTAAGGTATCATCTGTGCTGCCATCATCAACAAAACAATAGGTTATTTCTGAGATATGATTCAGTTTTAACGAATCCACCGAAAAAACCTGGTCTAGTTCAGTTAGGAGTATTGGTATCATTGCCGACTCATTATAAACAGGTATAATGACTGTTAGTGAGGGGGTACTGTTTATTCTTTCACGACTCATTTTTTTTAACCTCACAAAAAATTACACTTCAAAGAAAAGCCTGATGCATTACTTAAATAAGTTTAAAAAAAAGTAATCAAAAGAAAAATTTAACTGAATGATACTATATTTTTCTATTTAGCCCTCATTTTAAAGATTTTCACCATTTGGTGTACACCCTTAAGAAAAAATAAGAGGTATTTTTTTGTATTTGGTGGTAAAATAGTAATAAGAGCCCTTTTAAGGCTGTTTTTAGCATATTTGGAAAAATGAAGTGAAGAGTTTTTTAGTCGTTATTTTATTGTTTGTCTTTGGTTATTCAGCACCACATTTTGGTGATATCTATAAACTTAAGCAGCCAGATGGTAGTTTGGTCTCCGTTAAGATTTATGGTGATGAATATTATCAACGGGTTGAAACTCCTGATGGTTATACCCTGGTGCGAGATGTGGCAAGCGGTTGGATTTGTTATGCAGAGTTGTCTGAAGACGGGGCTGAGTACCTGCCTACCGCCAATAAATATAGTGCGGAATCCCCAGCCCCCGACAAAAGTATTAAAAGTCTTAGGATTTCTACTGAATCACGTAATCTTAAACGCAGAGAGGCTATTGCTGCCATAAGTGGTATGCCTGATGTGCTTGCCAAGGGAGCTCTTGGACCCTATTTCCCTGTGTCTTATCGTGAGATTTTGGGGGATGTGAAAGGACTCTGTTTACTCATTGATTTCTCAGATGATACCGCTACTTTTAACCAGGAAGAAATAGACGATTTTCTCAATGGCGACGGGTACAATAACTTTGAAAATAATGGTTCAGTAAAAGAATACTGGAATGGGGTATCCGGTGGAAAACTGAATTATACCAACCATGTTAGTGCCTATTATCGCGCACCACGAACGAAAGCCTATTACAATCAGGAAGCTGTCGGGGGGAACCGGGTAGTTAATCTGATCCTCAGTGCACTCCAGGCCCTGGACAACGATGGTTTTGATTACAGTACTCTTACCGCTACCGAAAACCGGCGGATTATGGCACTGAACATTTTTTATGCCGGGGAACCGGATGCTGGCTGGGCTCAGGGACTCTGGCCCCATGCGGGAATTATCGATGGGCTCTTTCGCTCTGATAACATGGTGTCGGGCCTGTATCAGATAAGCCCCTTGCGCGATACCCTTAGCTTAAAAACCATTTGCCACGAGAACGGCCATATGCTGGGAGGATGGCCCGACTTGTATGATGCTGAAGAACCCTATAGCTCTGGCGTCGGGTTTTATGGGCTGATGGCTACCGGGGGCTGGAACATCTTTGATCCTATGCCGCCCCAGGCCTTTTTGCGACATACCGCCGGCTGGGACAGTGTAGTGGATATATCCACGGTTGAGCCCGGGATATATCGCCATGTCGCCAATTCCAACTCGTCTTTTCTATTTATGAACCCCTCTGACAGTAATGAATTGTTTTACATCGAGAGTAGGGTAAAGTCAAACCGGGGAAGGAATAATAGTGTACCTGATGAGGGCCTTTTGATTTGGCATATCGATAAAAACGGAGACAACAATTATGAAGATATGACCCTAAGCCGACATTATATCAGTTCCGTGGAGCAGGCCGACGGCAAGTTTGATTTGGAACTCTATGTAAATGGCGGGGGAATACGAGACTTTTTTCATGCGGGTTATAACGATGAATTCTCGGGGCTGTCATTGCCTGATTCCCGTTGGTGGGATGGCAGCGAATCGGGCCTGAATATGGTGAATATAAGTGATGTGGGTGATACCATGAGCTTTGAACTGCAGAAGGCGCCCATGAGTATCTATCTCACAGAGGGGCCAGGCGGGGATACCCTTTTCCGGTTTACCGGCCAGCAGATTGTGGCTCCTGACCATGTCGAAGGGGTTAACTTTGTGGCAGGTATTTCGGGACCTGTTAAAAGTGTTGTTATGAGCCTTGTTGGAAAAAATACCACCTCCCGGCTATTAAATGACGAACCCTATCTTTTGGTTTCAGAGCCCTGGATTCCGGTAAAGGGAGAATATACCCTTATGGTTACAGCTTATGCAGATACCGGGGGAGAAGGGGGGATACTGGCAAAAAGAAATATTCCGTTTTTGGTGCTTGCCGATCATATCCCTCTGAAACTGGTTGATGCAGATTCAGAACGGGTATTGTTAAGGCTGGATGATACAACCCTTATTGATTTGGAAACATTGCCGGATAGCTTGAATATATTAGCTGAACCCCTGTTTGAACATATTGGAAAGGTGGTGTTTGAATTATCTGGTCCTCAGGAGCGTGTCTGGACTGAGAATTATTGGCCTTACCTTTTGTATGCTGATAATAATGGTAACTACAATCCCTGGACGCCATTGCCTTTGCCTGGTGAATATCTTTTGACCGTTTCGGTCTTAGATACTCTCGATACTTTGTTGGAATCGAAAACCATTACTTTAATTTTGGAAGGTCCTCCCGTGCCAGTTCCTATTGAGACAGGTACTGTCTTGAACCAAAACGTCAGTATTTTACGCCTTAATTCAACACAGTTGGTTTTTGCTGTGAAGGAACAGGCCGCACTTCATATAGGACTTTTTTCTGTTGATGGCCGAAGAACGGTGCTTGCAAACAAGTTGTTTAAACCCGGCAAGCATAGCCTCTTTTTCCCCGAAAAAAAATCACGAATCGGTGTAAATTTTCTGGTTATTCAAGGAAAAACCGGGGAAATGGTAAAAAAAATACTGTTTTTGCCATAGATTAATGTCTTGCAAAGCATAAGTTCGATTTTTATGGTATAATAATAACAGGGATGATCCCCGGTGTAAGTCGATGGGGAGATGGGCTGGTTTAAGTATTAAGGCAATTATGAGTAAACTCTGGGAAATAGAACAAAAAAAAATCGGTACTATTATTACTCTCTTACAAAAATGGGATGTAGATAGAGGAGGAGAACTCGCTGACTTTGTCAACAACCATTATAATATCGCTTTATCTCCCAACCTCATCATTAATATGGAAAAAATAGCATACATTGACTCCGTGATGATTGGAGCTCTTATCCACCAGTATCGCCATATTAAAGAACAGGGTGGATTCCTCTATCTCCTTAAACCGAGCAGTATTATCATCAAGATTATTAATAATGCAGGACTTGCTAACATCTTCCCGATTTTCTTTTCCGAAAGTGATCTGAGAGCCCATATAGACCGACCCGTATCATAGGCTGGAGCATATAGCTATCAGCTGTCAGCTATTAGCTATTAGCATATGGCATTAAGGTATTGATAGAAAGTTTCTATTTGCCTCAGTGAATCACTGGTAATTATTAATTATGGTTCTATAGCAGAATCTGTGGGTGATTTTAAACATTGTCTTTTTGTTTTTGTAGCGTAAATTGGAGTACTCCAGTACTCCATTCTACCCACAGATTCTGCTGAGGAACCTTAATTATGAGTCTGTCTTGACTTCTTGATATGGTATTTTATGCTGACTTGAAGTGATACGCATTGATGTTCCAAAAAAATATTCTTACCTCATTATCATAAGCTGATAGCTGATAGCTAATAGCTGACAGCTGACAGCTCTTTTCATTTGACACTTTATCTGATTAACTCTACCTTTGTCCATGGATTTTATTGGCAGCTCTTTTTTGAGCTTGAGGAATCCCGTTAAAATCGGGAGCGAGCCCGTCGCTGTAAACGGTACGAAATCTCAATAAGCCACTTTCCCGCTAGTCGGGAGGGGAAGGCGAGAAAGTAGGTTTGAACCGTAAGCCAGAACACTCACCAGTAAAAAACAAAGAATATTCGATCCTCGGGAGCAGGGTTGGGAATAACGCTAGAGGCGTCTCCACACACATCCCGGGATTGATAGAAGTGAAACTTTTATGGTTCGGGGATAAATGACCATTAGACAAAATACACGCTTTACCATCAAGACGCATATTGCAGCTCTTTTTTCCGGTTGTTCCTGTTCTACTGTTCTTGGCAGACTTTGGTGGAACATTTTTCAATCGGTACTCATGCTATTTTTTCCTGCTGTGGTACGTTGTTTTTGTATGGTAGTCAGGGCGTTCGGCAAGGGGATTATTCCCTGCCGGATGTTCCCTGGGCGTTTAGTTTTCAATTGGTGTTGTGGGGTGTTATGCGCCGGCATGGTCGCTCACGCCGGGCCTGCATCGAGTGATACACTGGAATTGTATACAATTACGGTGAAGCAGGATGGGACCCGGGATGAACATGCGGTTAAAGATAAAATCAAACTGTCAGAAGAAGAACGAATGCATCTGTCAGTTGATCAAATGTTACTGAAAACTCCTGGTATCACCACCTCAAAAACAGGGGGTATTGGAGGGTATCTGGGAGTTTCTCTTTGGGGCTCTTCAGACAATCAGGTGAATATATATGTTAATGGGATGCCCCAGAATCAGGCGGCTAATGGGGCCAGTTTTCTATCAGACATTGACCCGGCTCAAATTGAAGAAATTGAGGTTTACAAAGGGATGGCGCCGGACTTTTTAGAAGGGAGTCCTATAGGTGGTGTTATCAATATTATTACCAAGCAAGGCCAGAAAGGTGCCCGGTTGCAAGCTGACCTGGGAATTGGCTCTTTTGGGCGCTATAAAGCTAATGCTGGTGTGCAATTGGGAAATTCTCTGTTGAATACCTTTTTTCATGCGGGCTGGGACCAGGGGGAGAATGATTATGATTACCCTTTTGATAATAAGCTGGAAACCGAAAGTGGATCTTATAAAGAGGCAAAGGATCTCGACAAGTTGACGTTTAGTCACAACCAACACCAACTGTTCACACTGCATTCAGTAACTAGTATGTATCTGGGAAAGGGACATTCTTTTTCTCTTGATGGCGGTTTTTCGGGTACTGATAAAAATTTCTCAATTTTTGGTGTCGATACTGCTGGGGGGCCATCGCGGCAATCGCATAAATTAAACACCCAGCTCCAATACAAACATAAAACAGTAAATAAGAAGAACCTGCTGTCTCTGCGGCTCTATTATAACACCATCCAGGAAGAATATGATGATAGAGGTGGGGATTTGGGAAAAGGAAAAGATTATGATAATGACGTATTTTATACTATTGGTGCTGTTGCATGGGATCGCTTGCAAATTAATCACCATCTCAATATTGCTGTCCAGGGCAGCTATTCTATTAAGATGCATCAGTTCACGAATATGCTCAATAACACGGTCTATCCCATGCTTTACCGTTATCAGGGTGAAGGAAAACTGGCGCCTCAATATCGGTTTAATGAACATCATCGGCTGCGACTGCAGGCCGTCGCGTCCTATGTACTTGAAGAATATTATGAAGGATACAGAGAATCTGCTTTTGGAGTAAAACTTCCAACGGGTGTGGATCATGGTTTGTGGAGTGCCTATGGTGAATATGGATATACTCCGATCAAAAATGTTGAAACTTTTGTATCAGTCGGGAATGGGTACCGGCTGCCTACCTTTAATGAACGGTTTGGTGATAAGGGTACTATTGAAGGAAATCCGGAACTATTACCGGAAAAGAGTCTGAATATAAGTACCGGGGTTATCTACAATTTGCCCTGGATGAGTATAAGTACCCGGTATTTTCTCCGGGAAGGACGAAATACGATTACTTTTCGCCAAAATTCTCAGAATACTATTAAACCGGAAAATACTGACCAAACGCAGGTAAATGGAGAAGAAATATCTGTTCGGGTGTTTAAGCAAAAACGTTTTTCAAGTCTCATAAACCTCACTCACCAAACCGCTATTAATAAATCGGTTCCTCCAGGGGATGAATTCCGGCAATATGCGTTTTTACCCCATATACCCGTAATGCAGTTATATGTGTCGCAGGACTTGTTCTGGAAATATTTCTGTTTTAATGTCAATGCTTATTACAGGGGTATTACTATCTCAAATCCGTCGGGTTCGGCAAACTTGTATGACCAATATAATCATAATACAACCTATCAGTTTCAACTGAACGCACGTCTGAGTTATCGTGTTGGGAAACTACAGGGGGTAGCTGGTGTGGATAATATCACCAATGAATCTTTGGAAGATTATTTTACCAGTCCTCTTCCAGGACGAAGTTATAAAGCGACTATTCAAATACAAATGTAAAGAAAGGAATTACTATGAGAATGAAACTGATGTCTGTTGTTAATATTTCCCTGTTATGTATAACAGGCTGCTTCTTTTTATTTGGCTGTCTGGCGGATGATGTTACCGGTACTGATGAACAACAAATAACGGATGTGGACACGGTCTTCAAGAAGGTGTCTTATGATACAACTCTTAATGAATCAATAACAGACACGGTTATGAATAGTGATGATGATTCTGTCTCTATCAGAACTCTTATCAAAAAAGAATGGGAAACCGATTCAACCTATGAAATCTTTACGACTTTCACTATTGGAAGCGGGGATAGCGTCGGTGTAGAAGAATATAAACCGGAAAAGTCGACAGGCTCATTTGCGGATACCATACTTGTAAAATCCTATCCCGTTAAAAATTCAGCCAGTATAAGCGATACCGTAGTGTTCACTTTTGTTTCGAAAGATACCACTATGGTTGAATCTGATACTTTACTTTTACTTGATGTGTATACCAAAACAGATACTATTATCACGAAGACCAAGTCTAATGTGGTTTTTGATGTGGATGATGGTCAAAGTATTGTACGTACATCCTCAGCGGATACACTTTCGGGAATGATTCAAACAATGGATACTGCGCAATTGTTGGGAATTACAGGCAAAGATACCAATGTAACCGATACCCTGATACTGGAACAGGTTTTATCTCAATTACAAAAATTTGAGGGAGATCTTAAGATAACCACCACAGAACTGGAAATAACCTCTATCATTCGCTCTGCAACGGGTTATACGTATACCTATGAAAAAACAAGTTGGTCCGGGAAGGTGGACACGGTGGATGGCTCTATTAATATTGGTGTGACTGCGGATACCTCAGTTGATACTAGTACTATTGCTGACACGGTTAACCTGAAAAATAATATGGTTGTGGCCACTATTTCGGATTACAGTACTGGCAGTTATTCGGCTGTTTCAATGGAAGGAAAAATTATTCAGACAAAAATTCGCCCTATTCATTCAGATGCTATGGTGAGGCATTTCGGGGGAGATGATATTTACATTATTAACCGGATGGGCAGGGATAATGTGCAGGTGATAAACAGAAATACACTGGAAACAACCCTACAATTCGGGCTTCCTGCCTTGTCGAACCCCAATGACATGCTGGAATATGATGACAAACTGTATTTCTTGCTTTTGGCTGACAATCGTATACGGATTCATGATAAGGCTACCGGAGAATATCTGGACCAGATTGATATTACCGCATATGCTGATACATCAGATAATATCGCTGAGGCATTTCAGGGTGTTATTGTAAAAGATGAGTTGTTTGTGTTGATTCAGAATATTGACCGGAATAATAGCTGGGCTGGTCTGGATGCAAAAATTTTGAGGATTGATCTTGAAGAAAATAAAGTTACTGCAACGCTGGAACTTCCTTTTCAGAATCCAAATGGGATGGTTTATAGTGAGGAAACTTTTTTATTGTATGTATCCTGCACCGGGAGTTATAAAGAAGAGGATGGCGGTATTGTTTCTGTGGATCCGGCGGTAATGAAGTTGGTGGATACGGTGGTTACGGAAGAAAAAGCGGGTGGTAATTTGTTGAATTTGAGTGTTTGGGAAAATAATCTTTTTATGGTTGTAGCTGATGGTACAGAAGATCATTTGAAGCGGACTCCTTTAAATACGTTGGATATTTCTACAATGGCGAGTACTGGGAGTTGGAGCTTTTCTTCTTTGGCTCCAGATACCAAAAAAGAGACACTGTATGTGGGGGACCGGATAAACGGACTCAGGTTGTTTGACCTTGGAAATTTTACAGAGAGGTCGGAGAGTAAGATCGATTTGGGATTGCCTATTACTAGTCTGACTATCGTCAGGTGAAAGTTAAAACGATGAGAGTGTCTTTTTGTTTGGATTTAAGATGCTCTTTTTCTATTTGGTTCCTCGTCACTTTTTTTTCGGAAAAAAAGTAACCAAAAAACCGCTGCTCAGCGCCGCAGTGCTTAATGATTTTATTTGGTGATGGTGTCAATTTTATTAATTGGTGTTTTTATTACAGCCTGTGGTACTTGTGCTGGTGCCGCTGCGTGAGATGATGCTAACTGCTTTGCTTTGTTTGTCTTAGTGGACTCTTGTTTGGGTAATATCGTGTCTTAAATATTTGGTTGGTATGTTCTTTTGTTCTTTTATGGGGGGTGGGGGAGCTATCACGGTAAAATTTTGGTTTTGGTGGATAATCTGATTGTTGTTTTTTTACATTGTTGTTTATCATAATTTACTAATGGGAATTTACTGTTATGTCATCAGATAAATATTTTGCTTGCCCTCATTGTGGAGAGGATGTTAAGGAAAGCGCTGTGGCTTGTAAGTCTTGTGGGTCCGATAACCTTACGGGTTGGTCTGATACTCCTGATGATACCAGTTTTTTACCTCCTGATGATGATGATTATGAAGAGAACCTTGCACGGGAATTTGGGATTGGTAAAAAGAAGAAACTTATGCCTAACTGGGTGGCTATTACCGGTTTTGTATTGGTTTTGCTTTGGCTGTTGGCCTATTTACGGTAAGCAGTGCAAGGGGTATGACTAAAAAACCACATAAAAAAATAATATTTCATGTTGATATGGATGCGTTTTATGCCTCTGTGGAACAGCGGGATAATCCTGAATACCGGGGACGACCGGTGATTGTGGGGGCAATGCCCGGGAGTAGGGGAGTGGTGTCTGCTGCCAGTTATGAAGCCCGGAAATTCGGTGTTCATTCGGCAATGCCTATTAGCCATGCTTATGAACGCTGTCCCAAAGGGATTTTTCTGAAGCCCGGTATGGGCCGGTATGTGGAAGAGTCCAGGAAGATTATGGAAATATTTAACAGCTTTACTCCTGTGGTTGAGCAGATTTCGGTGGATGAGGCTTTTCTCGATATTACCGGTACCGATAAACTCTGGGGAACTCCGTTGGAAACAGCCGAGAAAATAAGGACAAAAATTAAGGAGGATCGGGGTTTGACGGCCTCTGTAGGAATAGCCCCCAATAAGTTTTTGGCCAAGGTCGCTTCCGATATGAATAAACCGGATGGGGTTACTGTGGTTCCCTTTGATAAAGAGGCAATTATCAACTGGTTGAGTCCTTTACCTGTGGGTAAAATATGGGGCATAGGTAAGCAGTCCCAGGCAATGTTGGCAGAACGGAAAATTTTTAAAGTTGGGGATCTTCAGCAATTACATCAGTCTGAATTAGAATCAATTTTTGGTCAGCATGGACGTGGGCTGTACTGGCTTTCCCGGGGGATGGATAATCGCTCTGTGGGTGGTGGGGAGCCTGTAAAATCAATCAGCCGTGAATATACCTTCAATCAAGATACAAGTGATATGGAACGGTGGAAAAAGGTGTTACTTTCTCTATCCAGTGATGTAGCGCGCCGGGCCCGAAAACAGAACTATCGGGGACATACCGTGGTGTTTACTTATCGGACGTCTGATTTTAAACGGTATAGCCGCCGGACTAAAATTGAACGTCCTACTTTTGTAACCGCTAAAATTTATGAGACGGTTTTGCGCTTGATGGATGAGAGTTTCGTGGCTGGGCGGAAATTGCGGTTAATTGGTGTGGGGATAACGGACCTGGATGGTGAAATCCAGGGAGATTTACTTGATACGTTGGATGGTGTTGCGACCCAGGAAAATTCGGAGTTTGCGGTTGATAAGATAACGGGGAAGTTTGGCAAAGACGCCATCAGGTTCGGTACCGAACTTGATAAGGGTGAGGATAAGCCGAAAGATTTTTGAAATTTTTGTTTTGATCCTGTTCTTGAACTTAATGTTGGTTATTTCCTCTTAAGCCTTCTGTCACTTTTGGCAAGCGCGCCAAAAGTAACCAAAAACGCTTTTTTTAGGCGGCACAATTCGCTTACATTCATGCTTATTATGTTGCTTAGAGTATATCAATACTTAAACGATGTATTAATTTGAATATGCTTTACATTGCAGACGAACGCATGAAAGCTCAGTGCGCCTTATCCTGCCCATATATCCTAAAACAGACGTCATTTTATTCCTTTTGGGGCAGAGGCCCTTTTTGAACTATGTGTGTGAAACATTATGAGGGTTGATACTAATTTTGTCAGTTATTATTTATTAAACATTTTTTTGTTTTGGAAAACTAATGTAGCCAAACAATGGAATCTGGTGCTACTGATCTCAAAAAAGGAATGCAATGACGCCTGTACCCTATGGTTATTCCTGCACATGTTCAAAAAAGGCATCTGCCCTATAAGGAATGAGTAATGACGCCAGTGTATAAGTAAATGGGGCAGGAAAAGGCGCACTGAGCTTCACGGTCGTTCTTAAAAAAGTACTTTCAATTTTAAAAATAGTTAAAAATATGAGACTAATTATGCAAACCACACCGGGATGTAAAGCGAATTGTGCCGCCTAAAAAAAGCTCTTTTGCGCAACTTTTGGAGCGCTTGCCAAAAGTTGCATTTTGGCAAAAGGGAGAGTGACTAAACTATATGGTTTTGATAATAGAACTCAACTACCCTGATAGTAGTTCGTTTCAAAAAAGCGGCTCTTTAATACCTCAATAAACGTACCGGGTTTTTTGGTTCTTTTAAACAAAAAGAATGTAGAAGTCGCAAGAGATGGAAATAACCTGGCTAAAATATTGGCAACAGACTCAGGAAAGGGATAAAAGCCACTTCCCTTAAAATCTATTAATTCAAAAAAACCATCACACTCCATAAACTGTTTTAAGGCAGGTCTCGTAATTCCCCGTGGATGGGGGCCCAACATCTTCATGCCTGATGGTTGCTGACCAAGTAAAAGAATAAGCCGGTCATGCCAGGCCGCCAGGTTTGGAATTCCGATTATGAGTGATCCGTCAGGTTTTAATATCCGGGATATTTCGGAAATCATATAGAAGGTGTCTTTGGTGTGTTCGATAATCTGGTTTGCGATAACCAGGTCAAAGAAGTTGTCTTCCCAGGGATATACATCCCGCTCTATATTTACTTCTTTCGCCTGGATTCCTTTTTCTTCGCAGAGTTTGCGGTACTCGTCATAATACTCTATGGCGTGCAACTCACATTTTCGCCCCAGAGCTTCACCAATGCCCGAAAGGTCATCACCCTTGCCACAGCCAATATCCAGTATTTTCGGAAGTTCATCGAATTGAGAAGTATGACCAAGGGCCCAGTTTCGGACGATAGCGCGGCCATAAGTAAGGTGTTCTGTGCCTTCTTTTAGCTTGAGAGCTTTGTTGTATATGGTCTGATAGAGAGTCATTTCTTTGGGAAAATTAACAAAAATAGTGAGAATATACCATTACTAGGATTTTGGGGTGGGTGAAATGGCCTGTTAGGATTTGTTTTAAAGTGGTTGATTTTATTTGAAGACTAAGATTATAATAAACTCGATACCTATAAGAGACTCCGTGTATGGAATAAGTAAAAATGGATACGATATGAATCTTGATAATCTCAGTATAAAACTGAAATTACGCATACTTTTGGGAATTTCTATTCTGGTTATATCTTTGTTCGGAATATATGTCATTTGGCAGTTATCAGAAATGAATGCCATCACCCAGGAGATTGCTCAGTTAAATGCTCTGGACAGCGAAATGAAAGAAAGGGAAAATGAACATTTTCATTGGGCCCTGAAAATAAATGAAGTGCTTTTCGATAAAACGGCCACAACTGTTGATGTTGAAAAAAATCCTCAAAAATGTGATTTAGGTAAATGGCTGGTGGGGGACGAGAAGGCCAAAATGATTGCTCTGTCACCGGAGATTGAAAAAAATATAAGGCAGCTTGAAAACCCTCATTCCATTCTGCACAGTTCTGTTAATGAGTTGGAAAAAATTTTGAATTTAGGGGCAGATGCCCATGAACAGGCAGAACAGTTTTTTATTGGCGAGATGAAAAACCATTTTAATGCTGTACAGGGTTATCTGCATGAGGTTATTGAATTGCTGTTAGAGGAAAAACATAATAGGGAAGAGGCTTTAACAGAGAGGTACAGAAGTATTCAACGATTGACCATTGTTTTTTTGCTGGTGGTCAGTATCCTGTTAACAGGTACTATCCTTTTCATATCACAGCAAATAACCAAACCTATTAATAATCTCATTCACCATATGGAGCAAATGGCTTTAAACCTGGATTTATCTGTGCGTTTACCCATGAAAAAACGTCACTGTAGTACAATCATGAACTGCCAGACGAAATCTTGCCCGGAGTTTTCTCTCAAGGCAAATTGCTGGAATACCGTAGGATCAAATGCTATTGGTGAAATTCATTGTCCCTCTATCCTTGAAGGTAAGTTGACGACCTGTCTGGAATGTAAGGTGATGCAGAAGGCCATGGATACTGAGCTGGATAGAATTTCAGGAGTATTTAATACCTTTGTGGGCAAAGTATCCAGGCTGATAAAAGAAAACCAGTTAAGTATTACTACAGTTGCTCATTCGGCAGAAGAGCAGGCAACGATTGCTACCCAGCTGGCTTCTGTTTCTGACCAGATGAATACACAGTCCGCTTTCATCTCCGAAGCTGCCGAAGAATCGTCCCTGAATATGGGAAATATTAATGAATCGGTGGAACAATTATGTGTGTCAGCAACAACTGTTGCTACTGCTATTGAGCAGATTACCAATTCGGTGAATGAAACAGCAATGCAATGCCAAAAAGAACTGCTTATTTCAGCTTCTGCAAGCACCAAGGCCAGGTCAACCAATGAAATGATTCAAAAGCTCGAAATGTCAGTAAAAGAAATTGGAAAAGTTCTGGACATTATACGGAATATCGCTGACCAGACAAATTTGTTGGCATTGAACGCAACTATTGAAGCTGCTTCGGCCGGTGAAGCGGGCAAGGGGTTTGCCGTTGTTGCTCATGCGGTTAAAGAACTTGCCCAGCAGACTTCTGAAGCCACCAATGAAATTGAAAATCAGGTCCTGGAAATTCAGTCTGTTAGTGAGAGCTCCGTTGTTGAAATAAAAAGTGTGACATCAATTATAGAAGAAATTCATGCTATATCACAAACGATTGGAAGTGCAACCGAAGAACAGTCCGCTACCATAAACGAAATTGCTCAGAATGTACATTCTGTAAGTGATTCAAGTAATGATATTTCTCACAATGTGAAGCAGGCCGCAAATAGTTTAAGAAAAATTTCAGACAATTCCCTAAATTTTACGGGAGAAATAAAAGAAGTAACAATGAGCTATAGTGATATCGAAAAGAATTATAAAGAACTTGCTCGTATGGTAGAAAAATTAAGGATATCGATTAACCAATTTAAAGTGTAACACATCTGCTTTTAATCAACCTTGATTTTTCCTCCCAGCCGTTCGAGTTCCACCTGGGCCAGTCTGGCCTGGAATTTTGAGGATGCGAGATTAATTTCAGCTTTGATTAGAGATATCTGGGCTTCTCTGTACTCCATACTATTTACTTTTCCCATATTGTATTTGTCAGTGACCAAAGCCAGGTGTCTTTCTGCAAGTTCTACTCCCTCCAGATTGTATTCCACTTGTTGATAGGCATTTTGGATTGTTTCCCATTGTTGGTATACCAGAGCTTCCAGCTGAAGTTCATATTGTTTCAGGGTAAGGTTCTGGTTCTCAAGAGAAAGTTTGGTGTTTTTTACATTGGTTACATTTTTAAACCCCGTAAAGAGATGCATCGTTGCCTGGAGACTTATTGAGGCACTGGAATAGGTCCCATCTCTGCTGGATAGAGTAGGAGTAGGGTCTGTTGAACTATTTGAAATACCATATCCGCCCGTCAGCTGGATAATTGGCCAGTAGGCGGAGCGTTGGATGGCGAGGTTGAGTTCTGCTAACCGTTTTGCCTTTTGCTGCATGGAGAGTGCTGCGTTATTTTTCTTTGCAAGACTCAGCCAGTGGTCAAGTTCTCCTGAGGGACCGGGTAAGATAATATCACCATCTATGTTCAGGGATTCTGTGTAAGACATGCCAAGTAATATTTTTAATTGGTTAAAAGCCGTTATTCTCGCGAGTTCCAGTTGTTGGGACACCGACAGGTCTGCGTTTAGCGCTACTTTTGCATTTAATCGTTCTGTCTCGGTACTGCCACCAAGGTCCCGCTTCAATTCTATTTTTTTGAGCCGGTTTTTTGATATCTCAACTTGATGGACAGAAGCGCTGCAAAGTGCTGTCTGGGTAACCGCATTAAAATAAGCTTGAATAATTTTAACCACCATCCGTTCAACAGCATCTTTACTTTGCATTTTACTTAACTCAGCTGATTCTTGTAAAGAACTATAAGCACGAAACATTCTGAACCCGTCAAACAGCGTCCAGGAAAGGGCACCTTGAAGAGAGGATGTGGTAGTCGTAATATCACCAGACGGAACTGTAATTCCTTCATCGGTGATGGCCTTATTGGTTGAGGCTGAAGCCGTAAGGTTTGGTAACATACCTCCTACACCGAGTTTTTTATTATTCTGTGCTATCTGGCTGGTGTTCTTGGATATTTTGATATCAAAGTTGTTTTTAAGCCCGATGGCAATGGCCTGTTCCAGAGAAATTTGTTCTGCATGAGAAGTGGATAAGAGTGCCGTTAGGAAAATAGGTATAAGGGTAAGCATGGTCAAAGTCGGGCGATGACCTAAGGTAAAGAACTTTTTGTTAAACCCGATAGTTATCATGCTTCTGCTCCGTTTCTTAATTCTTTAACGGCAGGTTCCACCAGTTCAGCGGTAGTGTTGGGGTTAAATATTTTGCCATAAAAGAGTCTGATGCTGTTTAAGGTGAGGAAAAGACAGGGGACCACAAACAGGATAAAAAGGGAACCAAACAAGAGGCCGTAGGCAATGGATACTGCCATCGGAATGAGAAACTGGGCTTGTCTGCTGGTTTCTGCAATCAGAGGTGCCAGTCCAAGTACAGTCGTTGCGGTGGTGAGTAAAATGGGCCGCAGGCGAGAGAGCCCCGCTTCGTATACAGCGGTAAATAAGGGAAGACCATTTCGCAGGTTCCTGTTTATTTGATCCATGTATACGATACTGTCGTTGATGACGATACCCGTTAGCGCGATAATACCAAACATAGATAATCTGCTTAACATTAAACCATGAACCCAGTGGCCCAGGATAGCACCGATTAATCCGGTGGGTATCATGAGAAAAATTATGATGGCCTGGAGATAGGAACGGAACACCAGTACCAAAATAATAAGGATACCCATAAGGGCCAGAGGAAAGGCCATTTTAACGGAAGATAAAAATTTCCGGTTCTCTCGTTCACGTCCTTCATAAGAAACACGTACATCGTCAATTTGGCTTAAAATTTCAGGAACCGTTTTTGCCTTTATTTCAGCCATGACGGAACCTACTGATGAATTCGGGTCGGTTAAATCTGCCTCAACCCGAATTTCCCGTTTCCCATCCAGGTGTATAATGTTGACAACACTCCGTTTTATATCGTAGTCAACCAGTTCTGATAAAGGGTATTCCTGTCCGGTCTTTGAGCGGATGCGTACCTTTTCTAACTGGGCTATGGAGGCACGGTCTTTTTTATCATAACGTACCCATACCCTGATTTCATCATTCCCCCTTTGCAGCCGCTGAATTTCCTGACCAAAAAAACCTTGTCTTACCTGGGTCATGATTTCAGCCACAGAAAATCCAATGGCATGGGCTTTTGGGAGAAGCGTAATAGCAATTTCACGTTTCCCCTGGGTGTCGTTATCAATTACATCTCTGAGAGAACTGTATTCTTCAAGCTTATCTTTCATCATTTCTTTGGCACGGGACAATTTATTCAGGTCATGCCCCAAAAGACTTATGGAAACTGGTTTTCCCCAGAATCCTCCACCACCAAAAGCAAGTCGCTGGGCCCCGGACACTGCCCCAACCTTTTCTCGTAGATGGTTGGTGATTTCTGATGATTCTATACCCCGTAATTCTCCGGGGAGGAGTTCCATACGTATGGAACCCGTGTGGCTGCCTGCGTCTCTGAGGCCGTTTGATCCAATGGAGCGTTTGGTGGAAAGGAGAATGTCCCTGCCATCCTTGCGTTTTTTCTTGTATTCCTGGTTCACTTCCCAGGCTTTCTTTTCAATCTCCTGGAGGATTGAATCGGTAACCTGCTCCTGGATGCCGGAGGTAAGGGTAAGGTCTATATTTATATTGTCCCTGTCTATATGGGGGAACGAACTAATTTCAACAAAACCGCCCTTAACTAATCCAATGACCAGCATAAGGCCAGCTACGGGGACAGCTACTATGGCCAGTTTATTTTGCATGGCAATTTTTAAGGCTGGACCAAACAGACGGTAATCCAGGTATTTGAATGCATCGTCCATGGTCTGACGGAATCGGCTTATTCGTTCTTGTTTAACCAGGCCCTTTGAGTGAGCGAGATGGGCAGGTAGAATAAGCATAGACTCAATAAGAGAAAAGGCAAGAGCGGCAATAACCACCAGTGCCACATGCCAGATAAATTTCCCCATCATGCCATCTAAAAAGAAAAAGGGAAGAAATGCGAAGATAGTAGTTAAGACTGCAGTCAATACCGGACCAACTACCTCCAGGGTACCTTCGAGTGCTGCTTTGTGGGCAGAAATACCCTTTTCATGTTTTTGGTAAATGTTTTCTGCAACGACAATGGCGTCATCAACCAGCATACCCACCACTATAATCATACCAAACAGTGAGATAACATTTATGGTGATCCCGGCCATGGAAGCTATAATAAACATTCCAGCAAAAGAAATAGGAATACCCAGGGCTACCCAGCCAGCAACCCGCCAGTTTAAGAAAAACCCCAGTGAAATTACCACCAGGATAAAACCGATAATACCGTTCTTTTCAAGGAGCTTTATTCTCTCCCTCAGATGAATAGTTGCGTCCGTTATAATAGCGGTTTTTATTTCGGGGTATTTTTCTGAGAATGCTTCAAGTTCTTCTTTAACCGTTTTGGATACAAAGAGAATATCTTCGTCAATAGTTTTATCGATATTTACAATCACTGCCCGTTCACCATTGAACCAGGAGCTCGTAGGGGAGTCTTCCCATTTTTCTTCTATAACCGCAACGTCCCTAAGCCGGATGATGGTACCATTTGGAAGGCTTTTTAAAACAATTTTTTCAATTTCCGGTGCCGAATATTTCCTGCCCCAGGAACGGATAAGAATTTCTTCTTCGAGGGTTTCTAATTTACCACCGGAAATATCCAGATTTGCGGCACGCACCGCCGCTGCAATCTGGCTGAAGGTAAGTTCATAACGACGCATGTCCGCTTCTCTTACTTCTATGGCGATTTCCCGATTGGGGATGCCTTCAATACTTACCTGGGAAATGCCATCTATGGCCATCAGATCATCCCTGAATATTTCTGCTTTTTCTTTTAGGGCCCACAGGTCTGCTTTACCATAGAGGGCGGTGGAGATAGAGCGGCTCCTTGCTTTTTGGATATAGACGACGGGTTTCTCGGCATCGACAGGGTAGGGGATAATTCTATCCACCGCATTTTTTACGTCAGACAATACTTCTTGCCGGTCATAGCCTTTGGCCATGGTTACGGTCACGCGACAGTTACTTTCTGAAGAAACCGATGTTATTTGTTCAATACCTTGCAGGCCACGCAGGTTCTCTTCAATTTTCAGGGTAAGTCCCCGTTCAATTTCTTCTGGTGAGGTTCCGGGGTAGGCGATAGTTATCATTATAATATCGCTTTCCATTTCCGGGAAAAATGAACTGCGCAGCATCTTGGCCGAAAAAAGCCCTATACCTAACAGCGCAAACATAAGCACATTGGCCCAGACCGGGTAGCTGATGAAATAGTCGACTAGTTTTTTCATAATTCTGATGCAATCATTACTTGGTGAGCTGAGCTTTTTTTAGTTTTTTGTCGGAAGTGGGAGACAGTTGCTTCCCCTTAAAAACGGGCCGCACCTGCATGCCTTCAATGGCTTCTTGTAATGCATCCGTTACCAGTGTATCACCTTGTGCGACACCGTCGGAGATTAACACACGGTTTAGTTCAAAACGCTTAATATACACCTTGGTCGATTGTAAGCGTCCCTCTTTAACCAAGTAGATTGTATTTTTATCCGTAACTGCTTTTCTTGGGATGTCGATAGCACCATGGACAGGTAGTCCCATAAAGGATACATCTACATACATTCCATCCATAAGGAGTTCAGCAAGCGCTATTCGACTCTTTGTTTTAAGAACCGTTACAAAGACAGAAATTGTCTGGTTGTTTCCTGCCATTGCTCCTGAAATCCTCGATACCCGTCCTTGGAACTCTATTCCTGACTTGGAAAGAATGTGTACCTCTTGTTTTTTGTCAATCCAGGCTGCATCTTCTTTTTGTAGGGGAACCTCCACTTCAAGTTTATCTGTCCGGACAATAGAACCAACGGTCATACCCGCCCCAACCATAGACCCCGGCCGAATGTTTGATTTTACAACAACTCCGGAAAAAGGTGCGTAAAGAGAATGTTTTTCGAGTACAATTTCCAGGCTTTTAGCATTGAAATACAGATTGTAGACGTTAAACCTGCTCAGATACAACTTTTCTTTATTACCAACTTCTGTTGGCAGCTCTGGTAGTTGTTTAAAAGATAGTTCTTTGAAAAAGTTGTTCCATTTTTCAAAAGCATCCGGAATATCTGCTTTAATTTCAGGAAGTACGGTGGCCAGAGCGTTTAAAAGAGAACTGACTCCACTCTTGAAGTTGAGTTCAGCCCGCCGGTTGTCTATACGTAACAGGAGCTGACCTTTTTTAAAGTGAGCTCCGTCTTTAAAAGCAAAAGAAGTTGTTACTACAAGACCAGGCACTTCAGTTGCAAGTTGTATAGGATGCTCAGAACGTACTTGTCCCAGACCTTTTACCGTGGCAAATAGTGTACTTTTTTCTGCTACTTTAATATGGACGCTTTTAACCACCGGTGGCCGCGCACGCCGTTTCTGGGGTTCTTTCATGGAGGAGAGCACTTTGAATGCCAGAATGCCACAAATGAGAATGCCAATGGGCATGGCGATATAAAAGAATTTATTCATGTATGTACCTTATTTCTTTTCAATACTTTTCAGTAATAGTTTATAATATTCTTCAACTTGTTCCAGTACCTGTTCTTTGGTTTCATATATCCTAAAAGGCGGCATAAAGGCGAAGCACATAAAGTTTATATGCTCTGCCAGCAACGCAGTATCTTTAACCATAAATACACCAGAGGCATTACCTTCATCCAGTGTTTCTGTCAGTATTGCTATGTAGGTTTTAAGCGGCCCTGCTCCAATACGCTTGACCAAATCTTTTTTTACTGGCATGAGTTCCATAGCATGATGATATTTTGCGTTGAACTCAAAGACCCGTTCAGGACGCCAGTGTAAAATGAGTCGTAGTTTTTCTTTAATATCTTCTTTTTTACGAAGCTCCGATTTTAGTTTCTTCAGCATCTTTTCGGCATTCTCTTTTATGATGGTAAAGAGGATGTCTTCTTTGGTGGAAAAGTTCAGATAGACCGTTCCCTTGCCAATATTCGCGGCTTCAGCGATTTCATCAACGGTTGTTTTTTTATAACCATACCGGCCAAAGAGATCAATCGCTGCTTTCAGTATATCGTTTTTAATGTCAGGATTCTTTTTCTTTGGCATAATAAATGACCGAATGAGTCTTTTAGTCATAATAAGATATAATATTAAACAAATTAATCAAGAAACTATGATACTTAGACACTGGGAATAGCGGGAATATTCCCATTATTTCAAAAAAAGATTTATCATGAGTAAAATTTAATTCTTGAATTTGCACAAATAAATGGAATAATCATTTATTGTGCTTGTTTTTAATTTAAAAACTGCGTATAATTATGTTTTATAAACATAATGTTTGTAAAACATAATATTAAAAAAAGAATGAAATATTGGCACAACTTCGGTTTTTAAACCGGAAAAGGGAGAAGGATAGACTTCTGGCCTTTATGCGGAAAAAAGAGGCTTCATTGGCAGTGGTCTATGGCAGGCGTCGTTGCGGGAAATCGAGATTGCTGCAAGAAGTAATTAGTAAAAATGATATGTACTTTTTATGTGATCAGAGTGAAGCTGCTTTACAGATAAAACAGTTTTCAGATGAAGTCTCAGTATTTATTCCAGGGTTTAATGAAGCCGAATACCCATCCTGGAATGCTCTGCTATCAGCACTTTTCCGCCAATTACCTAAAAACAGAACTATTGTTATTGATGAGTTCCCCTATATGGTTCATTCTACTCCGGCATTACCGAGTATTTTGCAGAAGTTTATTGACCAAGGGTTGACCCATAACCTTATAATATGCGGTTCATCTCAAAAAATGATGCAGGGGATGCTCCTCGATTCAAAGGCCCCTTTGTACGGCCGGGCTACTGAAATCTTAAAGATTCAAACACTTCCTGCAGGATGGTGTAAAAAAGCGTTAGAACTCAATTCTATTTCAAGTATTGAAGCATATTCAATATGGGGAGGTGTCCCCAGATATTGGGAATTAGCGCATACATTTAAAAACAGCAGTGATGCGGTAAAGAATCTTGCCTTTGATCGGAATGGTGTTTTACATAATGAGCCCAGGGGGCTGTTACTTGATGATATGAGAAGTGCTGTACAACCTCATTCTCTTTTATCACTTATTGCAAACGGATGTCATCGTTTGTCTGAAATAGCGGGAAGGGTTGGTAAACCAGCTGCAAATCTATCCCGTCCGCTTGAAAATCTTATTGAACTGGGGTACGTAAAAAGAGAACTCCCTTGGGGGGAAAGTACCCGATCCACAAAGCGTTCACTTTATAAAATTAATGACCCATATATTCAGTTTTGGTATCGCTTTATTCAGCCCAACAGGTCATTACTGGAGCGGGACCTTGTTGAAGAAGTCTACCGGGAATGTACTAAGCATTTTCCTCATCATTACGGAGAAGTCTGGGAATCTTTGGCTCGGGAATCCACTGCTAGGCTTAAACTTTATAATACAGCTTGGAAGCTGGGTTCAAGATGGTGGGGAACCGGATTGGATAAAAAGAAGATGAAAATAGATATTGTTGCGGAGTCCTTTGATGGGAAGCAGTTGTTACTAGGTGAAGCAAAATGGGAAAAAAATATAAACTTCAAAGCGGTTCATTCTAAATTAGAACGTTGTAGGGAAAATATTCCATTTGGAAAAGGTAAGAAAATACATCTGGCGATATGGGCTCCCCAAAGAAAGAGCGAAATGAAGAGTACATATATTATTGATGCAGAGCAGCTGCTGGCATCACTTGTGTAATACGAATATATCACTCAAAAGTCTCCATACACTATATTTCCATCTTCATCCTTCACCTGAATTAGCTGTACTCCCGTATTTTGAAATGAGGTTGTAATCATATTTGAGGAACTTGAGTCTGTATAGTTCGTACCATCAAGTTCCCCGGAATTATAATGAATTCAGGGGTTTGACAATAATAAGGTGGTGTTTATTCCGAAAAAATCAGGAAAAGTAATTTTTAACTTTATACGGTTATTGCATAAGCCGTGTAGATACCCTTTTGCCAATATGGTTATTGCTGTAACCATTTTCCTTTTTCGGATGAGGTTGGCTTTATAATAATAGGGAAGAATATGGTGGGAAATAATTATTAAATTAGCTTGGTGACTGCAAACATAAATACCAAAAATACTCCTAAAATCCATTTAACAAGGGATGCTGTTTTTCCGAAGTTCCTGGAACGTTGGTTTACTCCAGATATGCTGGCGCGGGGACAGGCCCATTATCTTGCAGGAGCATTATCCGGGTTTAATTTTTTTAGAAAAGTACATAAGGCCATCTGCCATGATGGAAACCGTGATTATTTCTGCTATTATCTCGATGGTGTACCCAGCAGAAAGCAGTTTAAAGAAATCGGGATATGTACCTGCCAGTGTATGGGTAACAATTTTGGCTGCGAGCATATTGCGGCTTTATTATTTCACTTGTTTTCTCCTTCCCGAGGGGAACAGCTCCTTACTCTGGATTACCCTGTTTCTTTACCCGGTAAAATCGCTATTTCCCTTTGTAGGTCACATTTAAAAGCCCTTCCTCTTTCTCTTAACCCCGGGATAGAAAGCTGGGGGTATTCAGATAATCAGGGCCGAAAGGTCCTCTCAGTCCATAATGCACCCCGGGACTTCTACCCCGATTTTGTCGGGCTTCCGGGTTATGATATCCGATGCAGCAGTAAACATTTTTCAAATTATTGCTTAAAGGAAATCACTGTAGAAGATAAGAAACAGATGAAATTCATACCCAAGGCGCCATCTCTTCAGGAAGGTCTGGGTCCTGTTGGAGATGTACTCCGGCAATTTTTCTTAAGTGTGGCCTCTTTTACGGGTAAATTATTGTTCGATGCTGATACTCTTCTCTATACTCTTAAGCTTATGCCAGCCGATGTATCCTGGTATATGGAATGTGTGTTAACTCCTGAGTATGCTTATTTATTATATAAAAACTATAAGCCACAAATATCTTTAGCCGATAGTGCGCGAATAAATGAAAATGAAAAAAAAAAAGTATTTAT
>JADFYW010000047.1 GCA_015232855.1 Fibrobacteria bacterium | reverse complement strand
GGTTACCAATTTTTCTGCGAAATTAAATACTTAAGTATCATTAACTAAACATTAAGATATTCCTAAAATTAGTATCTTTAAAAAATGAAAATTCAAAAAGACGAAATAATTGACCTGGCTTCCCGATATGTTCCGGTAGAAAATCCTGATTTTGCAGAGGAAGGGGATCTGTTTTACTTCTTGAACCGGAAACTACCCAATAACAAGGTCTTAAAAGATAATGAAGGCTGGCAATTTGGCGGATATGGTCAATGTCGCGGATATGTCATTGATGAAGCGGAAAAGCCCCGGGGCAAATGGATATATATGTATTATCTTGATTTGGCTCGTTTTCCTCTCGTTGAAGAAGTACTTCGTGTGCAACCGCCCCATGTAGTACTTGGACAGTTCTCCAGCTCAGATCGTAGTATCCAAATCCGTATGGTCAAATGCAGACCTTTGACGGTTAAGGAACAAGAAGAGAAAAAAGCAGTACAGAAAAGGAAAAAGCAGGATGCCCCTGATAACATAATAGCCTTTCCCGGAAAAAAGCAGTAAATCAATCGAAACCATTGTATTCTCTACAACGAAGGAGCGAAACTCTGTGTGGCAAATGACTATGGGTGTTTTAGTAAGAATTTAGGAACTGAATACTGAAAACTCGCAACTGATTACTAAGACGCGTCTATTTCGTTATCTTATGTATCAATCCTAATAAAAATTCAATTTCTTTTTGATTGGGGTTTGCTCTTAGCCAAAGATTTTTTATGTAATTGGCATGGGCTCCGGCTTTTGATGTTTTTAGAACATTTTTCTGTTGTAAAATCTCCATGAAGGATTCCAGTGCTTCACTTTTCTGATGAAAGGTTGCTGCAACAGCAGTTTTTTTACTGGCCTTTTTTTTATTTTGCTTTTGTTTATTCTTTTGGATGAGTGGATTGTCGGTTACCAGGCCATGGGCAAAAATTTCGTGAAGTACAATGGCAACTGCGTGAGAAATATTTAAACTTTGATCATTGTTGGGTAGGTTTATCTGTACCAGTTTATCTGCTAAGAGGCATTCTTCTTTTGAGAGTCCCTGTGATTCCCGCCCGAAGACCAGGGCCACATGTTGTGAGAAATCTATTGAAGGAATCACTTCCAGCATATTTTCGGTGTAGCCAAAGAGTTCATCCCGGCGACGTCTGGTAAAACCCAGGGCCAGGTGACAGTCCGCAAGGGCTCCTTCAAGGGTCTTGAAATATCCGGTATTATCAAGGATATCTACAGCGGAACAACCCGTTTTATAAGCATAGCTATGACGTGGATATTTCCTGCCTACAATCCTCAGGCTGGGAAGGTGGTAACACTTCATGGTACGGGCCACAAATCCAACATTATGGGAAATTTCAGGGTGTGCAAGAATAATTGAAACTGGCATGGGAGCTGAAAATAGAAAAAATGCTTGAGGAAAACTATTGATATTCCTTCCTGGATAACTTGTTTAAAAATCAAGGATATATATCTTAGTACAAAAAGGCTTTGGCCAGGAGAAAAGAATGAATCAGAATCAAAACAGAGTAAATAAAATACATGAATTTATCCTACATGAATTCAGTACAACCGCTAGAGTTACTCCGGTTTCTCCTACAGAGGCCCCTGTTTGGGCCCGGGTTGTAAATTCGGGCTCAACTCTTTGGCTCGATACCGGAGATATTGATGAAGCGACCACTTTATGGAACCGGTCGTTTTCGGCATTAACCACCAACAATACTTTGCTCAATAACGAAATACAAAAGGGTATTTATGACGGGCTTATTAAAAAAGCTGCCGCCTTTTTACAGGCTGAAGGTTTAGTAGAAAAAGATATGATTCTGGAGATTGCTTTTATCCTGAACGCATTTCATGCATTACAGTTGGTGCATTGTTTTGGGGTGAAAGTAAGTGTTGAATTGCATACGGACCTAGCGCATGATGCAGAGGCGTCTGTTGCCTATGCCAAACGATATTATCGGCTCAATCCTAAAAACTTCATAATAAAATTGCCTTTAACTCCTGCAGGTTTTGTGGCAGTGAGACAGCTTTCGGAACTGGGAATTCCGGTCAACTATACTCTTGGTTTCAGTGCCCGGCAAAATTACCTGGCGGCTCGTTATGCAAATCCGAGTTATGTGAATGTATTTATGGGGCGTTTAAATGCATTTGTGATGGATAATAAATTGGGTGATGGTGATAATGTAGGTGAAAAAACAACCATGGCAACACAACATATTTTACAAGCTCTTAGAGAGAACGGACAGTCCATAACTCGTTTGATTGGGGCAAGCATAAGGAGCGGACAGCAGATTGCAGACGTTATTGGCTGTGATGTACTCACCATACCGCCAAAGGCGGCAGCGCAATATCGGCTTGCTAACCCGGCCACTGCAGAAAATAAAGTTCATCATGAATTCCCCGTATCGGTGGCCGGAGGAGTAACCTTAGAGCAATTTAATGCTTCCACGCTATGGGATATTCCCGACCGCTTTAAGAATAGCGTTACCGGGTTGCTTGCAAAAAAAGAAGCCGTAGGAACAGCCTCAGAATTCAGGGAGTATTTCTTTGCTTCGGGCTTTGGTGACTTGTTCCCCGAGTGGAGTCATCAGGAAATGCAAATTATTAGCCGGGACGGTAAGATTCCTGTTTATGAAACATGGAAGTCCCGACTGGAAACCGGTGAACTTGGACTGGATGCACTAATGAATATCAGTGCTCTTTGCTCTTTTGCCTCAGACCAGGCTAAGCTGGACCAGAGAATACAATCTTTTTTGTAAAAAAAGAAGGCGAATTGTTTTAAGAAGATCTGTTTTACTTGACTTGGTGTATGGCCTGAGTTATCTGGATTAGTGTGAAAACACTATCAAATTAAATTCCCATTTATGATACCGCCTGTTTCAGAAACAGGATAGAATCCTCTGTTATCATAAAAAAACGTGAAATAGAATCTGGCATAACTTTTGCGTTTTATCTGTATTGTTAGAAACTCAACCAAAAAGGGGTTTTATTATGGTACGAAGGCTTGATTCAGGGAAATATTTTAAGACAGCGGTTAAACTGGTGAGTAATTGCTTCTATGAAGTGAACCCTTTTTACGCTTCACTTAAAGTTACAGGTTGCTGCCAGTTTAGTTGTGAGTTTTGTAATGTCTGGAAGACACCCTCAGAAGACCTTCCTACCGAAGATATGAAAAAGATAATCCGGAACCTGGGGCAAAGTTCAATAGTCCTGATATCTTTTGAGGGAGGAGAACCGTTGTTGAGAAAGGATATTGAAGAACTGTTACGGGAAGCCCGTCAGCAGCCATTTTATGTTATGCTTACCACGAGCCAGAAAAGGATTCTTGATTATCCCTGGCATCGTTACCAGGATTCTATAGATTTTCTTCAGGTTTCTATTGATGAAGGACATAATAATTTAGATATTTTTAAGCTGTTGCCAGAGCTGAATCGGTATGAGATGGAAGTCTGTGTGCAGACCGTTGTTCGTTCCCGGGATATATTTGCCATGAGGGCTAAAGCGGCACTGGCTTTTAAAGCGGGATGCAGGATACTCTATATGCCGGCTGTTAATTTAAAACAAACTACCGGTCAATTTCCGGAAATTGAGGTTTTTGAAAAGGAACTGGGCCGGCTCAAACGGGCATATCCAAATACTATTATAACACCAGATGTATATTTTAAAAGATTGAAAAAGCGGCAGGGCGGATGTAGCCCCAACTCTATTGTTGTTGATTCTGATGGTTGCCTATATTACCCTTGTCGTCCTCTGGAACAAAAGACGATAAAACTTCATGAAACCAATTTAATGGAATACCTGCATTCTTCCCAGGCCGCCAGGTTCAGAAAGACCATGCGGAACTGTACCAGTCAATGTGGCTGGTACCAGTATTTCGCGCTGGCAGGTCTTGCCAGGCCCCAGGGGTTTTGGCATGCCTTACGGCAACATATGTTGAAAAAGACTGCCTGAGTATTATGCTTATCTCGTGGGGGGCACGGTGGTGGTTTGTACCCTCTGCTGCGCTATGTTTTAATTTTTCCGAATGCCGACTTGTTAATTGCGTCATTAAGTTTATCACTATCCCCATATGCCATTCCCATCACCTCTTCCCACATGGAAGTGGGCTCCATACATAAGTATTGAAATACCTTTCCTTGCCAGGGGCTTGCAGCTTCAAGGGCATTCTGGTACAGTGACGTTCTGATGTTATAGGGGTATGTAGTTTTGTTGTCTGGAGTAACTTCCATAGCCATCTGCAGTACTTTTGATTTCCGGAAATTTTTCCGCAATTCTTTCTCCAGACCTTTGATAATGGTTACCGTACCAAAAGAAAGCCAGAGTACCTCATGGGGCTCAAAAAGGGTTATCAGCTCTCCAATAAGGTTCTGATAGTCTTTTTCCCAACCTTTATAATATATCATGGGATGGAGGTGGAAACCTATTTTGACTCCACGATTGGCTACCAGGCGTGCGGCTCGCAACCTCTGTTTTAAGCCGGCGGTTTTATGCTCTTCGTGGGCAATAATAGTCGGGCTGTTCAATGTCCAGGAACAGCAAATATTGGGGGGAACGTTATTGTGTAGAAAAAACTCAACATTGGAAGATTTTGTCTTTAGTTCCAGGATAATATGGGGGGTTTTCTTGGCAAAATCACAAAGATCTGTTAATACATTATTTTTATTGCCAAGGAGAAGTGAATCAGAATGCTCTCCGGTACCCACCCGCCAGCGTTGGTCTTTGGGAATTGATAATTTTTGGAGTTGTTCCTTAAGATTAGTTGGTACTTTTATAACTGCATCATCATAATGATTATGGAGTATACAGTAGGCACAGTCCATAGCGCAATTGTCTATTATATTGAGTACTTTCAGGTTGCAACAAAGGGTCTGTTCAGAAAAAGCCTGGCAGGTCCGGAAAAACTCCCCTTGCAGTGTTTTTGATTCAATCTGATATTGGGGAAGAGTCATGTTGGCTTTTTTAGCGGGGTATGATTTTTCTTTTATTTGAAAAGCAAGATAGAGTTGTTGCAATTTCTTAAAACAATCATCTCTTTTCTGGGTACTGGTTTGTTTGTTTGTATTTGCTGCCAGGGAATCTGCAATATTCATTGCCTTTTGAAAATATGCTGATTCATCCCACATATGGCAGTCAAGGAGCCACTGAGAAAGAAGTTCTAAATTCCTGAAAGTAAAACGAAAATCGGATTCCAGGCGCAGAAGAAACTTTTTCTCACTGTTTTTAAGGAAAATCCCCGATTCAAGACCGGATAGGGCCTTTTCAGTTTTAGAATTTTTAAAGGCAATTACGTTCACTTCGCGAAATGTAATAAAAGTATAATTTTCCCTCATGCAAATTAACTGGCGCCAGACTATCCGTTTTATTTATTTTGAATGTATAAATCTGGGAGGACACATGAGGGTCGGTGAAATAATGACGAAAAATGTACATACGGTTCATCTTGATGACACCTTGTATCATGTCTGGAAAGTTTTTCAGAAAGTTACTTTTCATCACATGATTGTAACCCATGGGAAAATTCTCAAAGGGGTTGTATCCGACCGGGATGTGTTGAAGCGTTTAAGCCCAAAACTAGGTACTAAAGATGAAGCTATCCAGGATAGAGAAAATCTTGGAATGCGCATATCCGAAATAATGACTAAAAAAGTGGTGGCCGTAAAAAAAGATATTTCTGTAAATTCAGCGACATTATTAATGATACATAAAGGGGTTTCTTGTTTACCCATTGCAACCGATGATGGAGTTCTGGAAGGGATTGTGACAATCCGGGGGATGCTTAAGTATTATGTAGAATATTGTAAAAAACATGACGATGATGAGCAACGAAAAAAGATAGAAAACGAGCTTGATGGGCTGATGTGAACTTTGAGTTGGAGGGTCTGTTTTCTATTCCCTCCTCTTTGGTTTACATCAAAAGGAATAGAACCGACGTATTCTCTTCCTGGCCAAACAATTGCAGATAGTATACCCCTTTAACCACCCCATTGGCATTCCATTCTAGTGTGGTTGTGCCTTTGATATTATCGAAGGGGTGTATGAGTTTTCCTCTCGCATTCACCAAACGAGCAGAGGTGTAAATTCCGGAATTGGGAAGAATAAAGGTCATGTGGTTTCTGGAAGATAAGACCTGGATGCCAGACTGATACATTTCCTTATTATGTTTAACAGGGTTATAGCAGAGCTGAGTTTGTTGCCAGTCTTTATCGGTACTGTAAGTATCTAACCAGTTGTTAATACTGTCTGGAAGGCCACAGAAATAGTTGCCATTCACATTTAGGAGCGAGGCCGGAGTGAGATGGGTGATGCTGAGGGGGAGAGTGCTGAGGTCATTTCCTTCTAAGGTGAGAGCGGTTAAGTCGTCAAGCAAACCCACCTCCGGGGGGAGTACGCTGAGAGAACGTTCCTTTAGGTTGAGCATGTCAATTCTCCCAGTCCCATTGGTCTGAGAAATTGAGGCGACGGTTTCGGTTCTGCCGTTGCTATCCAGAATTGCCTGAACGTAGGTTGAGTCCCGGGTAAAAGGCATGGTTATCGGGAAGTTTTTAAAATGCACGGTTCCTATGTCGTTGGCGTTCCTGACTAAGGGAGCAGCGGTTTGCTGGTGGCCGAGGTAGGTGATGGTATTTGCTGTGGATATACTCCCTGAAAGAGTGAGTATGACTTTGTAATTTTCAACTTTGCCTGAGCTTACCGTTACACTGGTTCCGGCTAATTGAAAATCATTTTCTGCGTCTGTTTCCCAGGTATAGCGATCATGTCTGTTCTTCATGATAAGGGTGATTTCACTATTCCCGGTTTTTTCGGCCCAGGCAATTTGCGGGGCCTCAATATTTGCGGCGTAAGGAGCATTATAAAGGTCTCGGTCCATTAAAGAATAGATATGTTCACCAAACAGTTTGTACCCGGATTCATAAGTGAAATGACAATTGTCGGTATGATGGTCTTCACCTGAAGTACTCATGATGTCTACGTTGTCGAGCTCTTCGGCGAGTTGGCGATGTGCTTCTTTGATGGAGGCTATGTTATCTTCAGTGACCTTACAGCCGTTCCGGATCTGGAAAATATAAGTCATTTCCACATTAGGATAGTCTTCCATCCAGTCGTCGTACAGTTCTTTCCATTTTCCGACATAAAAATCGGAGGACTGACCGTAGGCGTTACTTTCCCCCTGGTGCCAGACAATTGCTCTTATTTGTCCGGTGAGTTCTCCGGCCTGAACCCGTTTTAATAGTCTGCCGTAATTTGTGTTCTGATCCAGAGGATTAGCGTCGTTACGCTGAAAAAATTCCACAGGTTTACCGCCATGGGCCCCGTTAATGATAGCGATGGGGATTTGTTTGTTGTCGAGCAAGAGCCGGGCGAGCCTTAAACCCCATTGGCCGGTGTTGCCGTCCTGATCCCGAAACGAGTTTCCTTGTGCTTCGTGCCAGTTAAGATTACAGCCGTTTTCGTCACCACAGCCAAGCACCCGGATATAGGGGTTTTTGTTTACGTTGGCATCTCCATCGTATTGCATGGCCTGGGCATTTGATTGCCCCTGGATTATAAAGGCATCACCTGCCACTACTCGATTAGCAGTTTTAATTTTAGTCTCAGCAGTACTGTTTACACCATAAATTTCGATTCTGTAATCCACCAGTTCAGCTTTAATTTTGGGGGCCAGAGTAAAATTGGCATTATTACCAGAGAAAGTCAGTTCTTGAGAAGCGGTGGAAAAAAGACTCGCACCCCTGTAAACTTTAACCATTATAGATGTGTAATCAGTACCTGATTTATTTACCGAACCTTCAACAGGAACGATGGCACTGTCAGTGGCCCTGTTCCGAGCGTAGACTCGCAGGTCACTTGGGCTATGGGTGAAATTAACCTGAGCTGTTAAACTGGAAATGAAAAAGTATGTAATAAGGATATAAATGCTCATGTTGTGTTCAAAAAAACGATACATCGATTTATTTACTCCCTTTTAAAATCTGTAGATGAGAGACCTGATTCTAAATGAGGCCTTGGCTTAATTTAATCTAAAACAAGCAAATAAGCAATGCAGATTACTACATGGGTATCTTGTATACAATTACAGGCTAAAACACGGAAAGCACCCAATGAGTTCAGTCTCTATTGAACATTTGTACACGGGTGGGGATGTGTTGAAAAACAATATTTAAAGTGTCAAGAAAACCCTCTGGAATAAATCAGTACTAAAATAATACCATAGGCCAGGCAGTGGCGTTGTTACTTCCTGTAACCTGAAAATAATAAACCCCTTTTTGCTCTTTTTGGGCATCCCATTTCAGGGGCTTTTGGTCCTGATTTTTTGGAAACGTTTTAACTACACGGCCATGAGTGTTTACAATCTGTGCTTTGTTAAAACGCAACACTTTGGAGAACTCAATGGTGACAATACTTCCGGTTTTATAAAAGGAAAGTGTTTGTTCCTGTGTATTTTGTTTATAAGATGTAAAAACAGGTTCAGTCACTGGTAATTGGTTAAAATGCACGGCTCCAATTCCATTGGCATTTCTGACCATGGGCTCGGGGGTGTTGTCGTGGCCCCGGAAAGTGATAGCAGTTATACCGGAAGCATTCCCTGATAATCCCAGTTTAATATGGCGGCCATCCACAGTGACCGAAGTAACGGATACAGATGCCCCTGTAAAAGTCAGTTCCGTTTCTGCGCCGGTATCCCAGGTATAGGTGTCATCGGCATTGTCCATGACGAGAGTAATTTCCCTGTCACCGGTTCGTTCTGCCCGTAGTACCTGGGGCGGCTCAATATCTGCCTCAGCTACTCCGTTATAAAAATCCCGGTTGACCAGTCTGTAGATATGTTCCCCAAATAATTTATACCCGGTTTCATAGGCGTAATGGCATTTGTCTGTATGTTGCTGTACGCCGGAGGTGGACATGATTTCCACATTGTCTGTTTCAAGGGCAAGCTGGCGGTGGGCTTCTTTTATCTGGAGAATACGGTCTATCGTTGAGAAACAGCCACTCCTAATCTGGAATATATAGGTTTTGGTAACTGACGGGATATCCTCCATCCAGTCGTTGTAAAGGGCATTCCAGTATGTTTTGTATCCTTCGGTATCCAGCCGGTGGGTTGCGTTCGAACCAGCATTACCTTCACCCTGATGCCAGAAAATCCCCCGGATATGGTTTTTCAGGCCGGACTTATTCAGGCGAATCAAGAGCCGTCCATAGTTGTCATAGAGTGTCGCGGGATTATCTTCATTGCGTTGGAAATACTGGACCGGCCTGCCGCCCAGAGCACCATTAAAAATAGCCACTGGGATGTTATGATTATCCACAATCAACCGTGCCAGACGAAGTCCCCATTGACCGGTGTTCCCATCCCCGTCATATTCATCATTTCCCTCTCCGAGAAACCAATTCATAGGGGTTTGTGGGGTAGTGTCTGCCGAACCAAATACTCTGATAAATGGCCCCTGGTTTACATTGGCGTCTCCGTTTGAACTCATAGCCTGGGCATTACTCTGCCCCTGTATGATAAAGGCGTCTCCGGCACATACTTTCTCGGCCTTTTTTTCAAGGTTCTCACCAGTTACGGTAACCCCATAAAGCACAAAGGAGTAATTCGCCAACTCGGCTTTTATTTGAGGTGTAAAACTGAATGCTGCGGTATTATTTAAAAAAATAAGTAATTGAGAAAGGGAGTCAACCAGGGTATCACTCCGGTGTATCTTAAGGAGAACTGATGTATAACTGACTCCGGAGCTGTTTACGGTTCCCTCGATTTGAACTGTGGCACTATCTGTTTCCAGATTACGGGCATAGAGTTGAAGATCCTCCGGGAATTTGGTGAAACTAACCTGAGCGGATAGCAGTGAGATGAGAAATAATGTTGCGAGTAAATATTTCATGATGACCTTTAATTCCCTAAAATTGAGTCCAGGTTATTCTGCTTTGTATAAGTCTCACCCATCAGAGGGTCCCTTTCCTCTCAGGGTCCTGGTAAAAATAGGGGGGAAGGGGATTAAGGGATTGGGGGACTTGCATAATTCAGGTGTTTCTTTCATATATGTTCCATATACTGCTTTTTCATAGTACCTGCATAACATATTAAAATTGGTGGCCTTAATAAACCACAACAGGCAATAACAGATGTTTAGTCTTGTCTCCCACCTGAAGATAATATACTCCAGTGGATTTGCTACGGGCATTCCATTCCAGCTCTTCTGAGTCTTCTATATTTTCAAAGTCTTTAACCACTTCACCATTTACGGTTACAATACGTGCCATTCTAAAACGCTGTCCCTGTGTAAATACAAATCGAAAGTTCCCACCATTATGATGAACGGTTATCGGTTTAAGCGTTGATTTTAAATCATGCTCAACAGCGACGGGGTCGATGACCGGGAATTCATTAAAATGAACAGACCCTATACCATTCGCATTAGTCACCATGGGGGCAGGGGTACCCTGATGGCCCCGGAAGGTAATTGATGTTACACCCTCCACATCACCGGAAAAACCCAGTTTTATCAGGCGGCCTTCAACAGTAACTGAGGTAACCTGTACCGATGCTCCCACAAAAGACAATTCTTTTTCAGCTTCAGTGTCCCAGGTATAACTATCATCCGCGTTATCCATAACAAGGGTGATTTCCCGGTTTCCAGTGCGTTCCACCCGAAGCACCATAGGTGGTTCTATGTCGTTTTCAGTTTCTGCACCATACAAATCACGGTTTAGTAAACGATATATATTATCACCGAAATGTTTGTAGCCCACTTCATAGGGGAAATGGCAGTTGTTGTTCTGCATGTAAGCGGAAGTAGACATGATTTCCACATCGGTGGTTTCCAGTGCCAGTTGGCGAAGAGCTTCTTTTACCTGTAAGATGTTTTCAATACTGGCATAACAGCCATTTCGAATCTGAAATATATAAGTTTTTTCTATGGATGGATAGTCGATGAGCCAGTCCTGATGGAGGGTCGTCCACATGGTTTTATATTCGGCGGTGGTGGCTTTAAAATTTTCGTCAGCGTTACTTTCGCCTTGATGCCAAATGAGGGCGCGGATATGGTTTTGCAGCCCGGCTTCTTGTACCCGTTTCAGCAGGCGGCCGTAGTTGGTTTCCTGGTCCAGAGTGTCATTATCATTTCGTGCAAAAAATTGGATGGTCTTGGCGCCATGGGCACCGTTAAACAAGGCAACGGGTATTTTCTGATTATCAAGAATCTGCCGTGCCATGCGAATGCCCCACTGTCCTGCGCTTCCGTTTGTCACCATGGTTCCGTCGCCATCTGCAACAAACCATTTTTGTGAGCTGCCTCCAGGGTCGCCGGACCCATACACACGGATAAAGGAATTCTGGTTTTCATTAGCACTTCCATCAAACTTCCGTGCTTCGGCGTTTGACTGCCCTTGTATAATAAAAGCATCTCCGGCGGCGATACTGTCTACGGTTTTTTCCAGGGTCTCATACGTTCCGCTTCCGGTGTATACTTCAATTTTGTAATGAGCGAGCTCGGCTTTAATTTGCGGGGTAAGCTTAAAAGCAGCTGTCTGCCCGGTATATGCCAGGTCTTCAGACAAGGTGGAGAAGAGATTGTTATCCCGGTAGGTCTTCACCGTTATTTTATCAGATACGACTCCCTTAGAGGTGACCGTACCTTCAATAACGATTTTGGCGCTGTCGGTTTGAGGGTTCCGGGGGTAAATTTGCATGTTTTGGGGGATGCTGGTGAAAGTAATCTGGGACATCCCTATTTGTATGAATAAGAGTATAGAAAAGTATAGAGCTCTCATGCTGTCTCTCCAAAGTGGATTTTGTATAAAAAGTGGGATTTTGAAGGCTTTAGCCCAATTATTGCCCAGTGTGCTCCAAATAGCCTGTACTTAATTTAGCCTAAATAAGCAAATTAAGCAAGCTGCTGAGAGGTTCGGAAAAAGATGCATGGGGGCCAAAATGGCTTTTAGGTTTATTCCGTATTGCAATTTACCAAACTAGCGTCTGTACTTTCGTTTTGTAGGTGTGAAATGAGGTTTAAGGGCGGTAATATCTTCCAGCGTCAACAGGTGCCAGCCAAGATGGTTCTTCCGTTCGGGTACCAGTTTTGGATTATTCCGGATATGGGTTTTAAGCGTAGAGAGGGGGAGTCTTAGCTTTTTCGCAACTTGTCCCAGGGTAAAATATTCCGGATGTAACTCTTGTGCCATGGGTAGAGGGGGTTATGGTGTTGTTGATGATTCGGGAGTGTTGGCGAGTTGCTGTATGGTTTCTGCCCCTGCCTGGGTAAGCTTTCCGCTCTTATCCAGGATTTGTGAATCAGCAAACACCATACGGAAAACCTTGGACGGAAAGTAAGCGATGCGGACATCGTTTGTTAAAAACTTTCCAATGATGGCATAAATATCATCAACGCTTTTTGTGCTTCCGACGTTGAGTTTAAGCTCTTTTACAATAACCATTAGGAGATTATGCCAGCTTTGAGGCAGGTTAGTTAAAGAATTATTATACTCTTTCGGGTCTTTTATGTCGTTCATAATGCATCGATCAAAAATATCAGAATGGTACCATTGTATTTCACTGGCAAACAAAAATCAATAAAAAAAGTATGAATTTTTAAGATATTTGTAGAACAACAAACTTTCACTACGATATACCAATGTGAAAAAAGAAGAATAGTGTAAGTTTGGTAAAAAATGTTCTTATTTTGCTGGCATATGGTGGTTAAGCTACGTAATGACTACTTAACCCCATTTTTTGTGTTTTTGGTATATTGCAGAAGATTGTTTTACAAACAGAAATTACACCTGCTATAGAACAAAATAAGAATGAATAGTTTGTATTAAAATATATTGAATTGAATAAAAATTTGGAAACTATATTTTCTTTGGAGAGCGAAGAGCTCATGGTTGGTATTCTTCTGAAAGCGTGGGAAAAGAGGAATAAAGAAACTACCGGTATTTCTGCTGCCAAATGGCGAAGATCCAACTGGATAATGCACAGGCGCCTATCACAATGGTGGATAATAAGATTGTGATACCCTGATAACCGGTAACCGCCGCGACAAGAGCGCAGGTCTGGAAAACGAGAAGTACCAGGGTAAACCAGGTGGCCGTTTTTTGAATACTTGAATAGCTGAGGCCGGAATAAATAGTGGAGATGGGGATAAGCATCACCAAAAAACCAATGGCCGTTGAGCTTAGTAGTCTGTATCCAGGTAAAAAAGACAGACCGAACACAATCAATCCCACGGCCAAGCAGAGCGCTGATTGGACAGCCGCTTTACTTTCCTCGTCGGTGAGAGCGTGCTTTCCCTGGGGATGGAGTTTAAGGAGAATATTAAAAAGAGTGTCTTTGGTCCAGGTCATCAATATAAACCCTACCCAAATAATGATGATAGCGTAAGCAAAACCAGGATAGCCCATTTCAACAAATGTCTTCCGGGCCGTCTTTTGCAAAAACCATCCTCCGAAAAAAATCATATATTGGACCCGTGTATCAAGACGGGACATAAAGAAAAGAAACTTAAGCAGACCGGCATATATAATATTCCTGGCCTTAATAGATTCTATAATGCCCAGGCGCGCGTTCTCTGATTCAGGGTTGAGGCGGATAGCCTCTTTAAAATGTATCAAGGCCCTTTTTGCATCCCCTTTTTCAAGGAGACTCATCCCGAGTGATTCATGCAACACAGGGTTTTCAGGGTCTTTTTGTAAGATGGCTTCAATGGAGGCGCCAGCTTCATCTTTTCTATTCAATTTCATTAAGGCCTGGGACCTTATTGCTACGAGTCCCGAGTGTTCGGACTGATATTTAAGGCCTTCTTCGGCCAGATCTAGTGTCTCTTGCCATTTCTTCTTGCGGAAGGTGATACTGGACAGTAATTCGTAAATTTCAGGTTCTTCACTATCAAGGCGTAAAGCTTCTCTTGCTGATGCTTCCGCATTTTTTGTCTGATTCAGGTTATACTGAGCTAACCCTTTAATATAATGATACATGGGAACTTCTGGATCCATTCCTATGGCGGTATTTGCTGTTTCGAGGGCCTCTTTATGCATTCCCTGGTTGTTTTGTGCCAGAGCCAGCAGGTTATAGGATGAAGACTCATCGGGATTTTCCGCAATAAGTTTTTCAATATATTGCATGGCATCACGGTAACGACCCTGGGAAATTAATAAGGAGGCTCTATCCATGTGAGAACTCATTTATGACTCTCCATGTATTCAAGGATATCGTTATAGATGCCTCCCTGATTTGCATATAAAGCGTAATTTTTTGCTGTGGCAAACCATTCTTTGGCAGTAGGTTTTGCTTTTTTAGTGGCCTTTATCAGGTCTTTGGTTTTGAGCGGTTTTATTTGGCCATCCACCATAGCTTCTTCAAGTTTATTTTCCAGAGCTTTATCAACAATGCCTTTAATATCTGCGCCAGTGAATCCTTTTATCTTTTTGGCTACTGCATTAAAGTCAATATTGTCTATAGGCTTTTGTTTAAGCATTGATTCAATAATAGCTGCCCGGGCATTACAGTCGGGAGGAGGTACAAACATGATGTTATCAAAACGCCCTGGTCTTCTAAATGCGGAATCGAGATGCCAGGGAGCATTGGTTGCGGCCAGTATTAATACGCCTTCATTGGAAGAGGTCATTCCGTCCATTTCTGACAGAAACTGGTTGATGGTATGTCGGCCCCCACTCTGCCGCATATCTGAGCGTTTGGCTCCGAGGGCGTCTACTTCGTCAAAAAACAGGATGCTCGGGGAATAGACCCGAGCCTGCTCAAATACTTCGTGAAGGTTTTGTTCACTTTTACCTATCCACATATCAAGAATTTCATGAAGGCCGATGGAAAAAAAGTTGGCATTGACTTCCCCTGCAGTGGCCCGGGCTAAAAAGGTTTTTCCGCAGCCGGGGGGACCATAAAGTAAAATGCCTCCGCCGATAGTCTTTCCATAGGCTTTGAAAAGTTCTGCGTTATTGAGTGGATGCACGATTTTCATCTGGAGTTGTTTTTTAACATCATCCATGCCGCCTACATCCTTAAACGTGATTGAAGGACGTTCAAAAGAAAGGAGCTGACTGTCTTCGGGTTCTTCTGTTAGTTGTCTTCTCGGATCTTCTGGGTCATCATAGGCGTATTCCCCCATAAAAGGTGAGAGTTCTGTTTCCAACTCTTCATCATGAATTTCCGGGTTATCCTTTTTAAATTTGGCATACAATTGAACTGCCTGAGTAATTTCTGTTGTTTTGGCTAACAACTTGATATACAGTAATAAACCGTCCCCTGCCAAACGGTTTTCTTTTGCCAGTTCTTCAAGGAGAATAAAGCTTTCATTGTTTTTTTTAAGCTGGAAACAGGCCTGCGCCAGACCTGTTTTTAGCACGGTATTATTGTCGTTTAGCTCCAGGCCTTGTTTATAGATTTGTTCTGCCTCTTCAAAACGGCCATACTTTATCAGAGTGTCACCGAGAAGTTTACGGAGAGTCACATTGTCCGGTGAAAACGAAAGAGCGTCTCTCAGGGATTTGATTTCTTGTGGTTCTTCTGTCATAATGGCCTAAAAGCTATGAAGAATAAGTTCTTTTACCAAGTGTAATGTGTTGCTGTTCCGTTATTTGTAATTAATTCTTACTTTATGCGGTAATGACTAAGGTTTTTAATAAATGGTACGGTGAGGTTTGTGGATGAGGAATATGGCTTTTCTTCTCTTTCTTTGCCTGCTATCCGGATGCGCTAAGAACCGGCTTAAGTATGCTAAGAATGTTGAAGAAACCTTATCGGGTTTTAGTGAAAGTGTGCAGGTAAAAAATACCGGAGAAGAAATTTATCATACTGATAAAATATCTAAGAGTAACATGTTATATGTGCTTGTAGAAACACCGTTTGGAAAAGAAAAAGGGGAATCTTCGATACGGTTTTGTGCGCTTACGGTCTTTCCCAGTAGTTTGCCAGAGAAAAAAAATAAAGATGTTTCCAGTGCAGATACCCGGTGTTATGGGCCTGCTACTTTGATTACAACCCGCTCAGACGGAATGACGAACTGGAGTTGTTATGGTTCCGCGGTGAGCTGCCCTGTATGCTGGGAAAAGGAAAAAAACTTTTATGTTGCAGATGCTCAAATGAAACGGTATTTGAAACATAGTGTTACAAACCTGTTTCTTGATACGTTATTGCCTGTGGGTAAACAGGGATATACCCGAAGAGTTAGTTACGAGGGTGTTAGTGGTAAGGAAATTCATTTTGCGGTTGTAATTACAGATAATAGAACAGGGAATGAATTTTCCAGTGCAAAGATTACGCTGGAGTTTAAATCAGGAATGCCGGTGAACCTGCTAGGGCATATGATTAAAATTTCTGAGGCTGATGAAGAGCGTATAGTATTCCGGGTACATAAGCATAGTGTTAACCAGACTACCTGTAAACTTCAGATAAGAGTAGAAAAAGAAAAATGATAAAGCATCAAAAAGATGTACAATATCACATTTTCCAAAATATATATTAAGGACATGGTGGGGGTGAACAAATGTCCGGTTTTATTGGCTTTATTAGCCGCTTTTTGTGTTTTTTCAACTCTCCGTTGCTCCTTTATGCAAACAAAAAACAATATGGAAGTTGAAAAATGGGCTTGTTATTATGGGGAAGACTCTTCTTCTCTGGCCAGGCTCGAAGAGTATGACCTGGTGGTAATGGAGCCAGACCATGGGTTTACTCCTCCTGAAAATACGCGTACCTTGTACGTTGGTTATGTGAGTTTGGGAGAAGCAGAGAAATTCCGCTGGTACTGGAAAGAGATTGAGGGTCGGGATTTTATTCTCTGGGAAAATGAAAACTGGAAGGATGATTATTTAATAGATATCCGCAGCAGTGAGTGGCAGGATTTCCTGGTGAAACGCATTATTCCTAAAATTATCGCTAAAGGCTATGAAGGACTTTTTTTTGATACCATTGATACACCGCTTTTTTTGGAAGAGAAAGACAGTGAAAAGTTTGCGGGTAGTGCTGTGGCACTTGGGACATTAATTAAGCGGATTAGAGAGACCTTTCCTGATCTTGTACTGGTATCGAACAACGGATTACGAGCGGTTACCCACATTGGCGCATATGTAGATGTATTCGTACTGGAGAGTATGTTTACTACCTATGATTTTGAAAGCAAAAACTATGGTAAAGCCGATAGTTCCTGGCGTAAAAAAAGGATAGGGCAAATCAATGCAAATAAAGAACTTTTTGCCGGGAAACCGGTCCTGGTGATTGATTATGCTGACCCCGGGGACAAGGCGCTTAAAGACTGGTCCGGGGCTGAATGTAAAAAACGGGGCTTTGTCCCTTATCACACGACAATCGATTTACAAAAGCTTTTTTGAATAGGGGAGCGGACGCATAATGCGTAAAGGACGCAGAGGGAAATGAAAAGAAAAAATAAAGACGGAAACAGTGGTATACTTCTGGAAAATGGCCGATTTGAAAAAAGTGTTTTTATATTACAATTCCCTTTGCGTCCTCTGCGTCTCTGTGCCCTTTGCGCTTTATGCGTATGTTCTCTTTTTGCTTTACCCCCCGAACGACGATATATTCTTGCCCTGTATAATGGTGATATTGAAAAAACGTATTCAACTACCTTAATTCACCAGCATGCGGAATATGTGCTAAATTACATGGGCTATATCGTTGAACCTTGTGATATAACAAAAGACTTACCTTCGCCTGCTGAATTAGGTGAGTATGCCGCCGTCTTTTCCTGGTTTAGAAGTTCGTCTATGCCTGACCCCATTCGCTACCTTAACTGGCTGGAAGCCTTACTGGCAAAGGGAATTAAAATTATCATGTGGAGTGATCCCGGGTTATTTGAGAACAGTAAAACACAAAAACAAATTAACTTATCACGGATTAATCGGTTTTTTGCCAGGGTGGGTCTGGAATATTATGGTGAATATACAGATAATCCACTTTTAGTGCGTATTAACCATATGGATACCAGTCTTATGGAATTTGAACGATCCATTGATAGGGGACGGTTAAAATTCGATGGGTATAAAAACATCTCTTCAAAAAACAAATCTCATTTTTCCCTCAAAATGAGAAACAAAGAAAAGAAGGAAAGTGATATTTGTGTGACCGGGCCTCAAGGCGGTTTTGTGTTCGGGGATTATGTTATGTATGAACATATTCATCCGGGCCTGAGAGATACCCTCTATCTTAAAAAATTCCACTTGAACCCTTTCCTGTTTTTTGAACTGGTGTTTCAAAATCAGGACAAACCAAAACTCGATGTATCGGTTAATAGGGGACGACGTGTTTTTTATTCCCATATAGACGGAGATGGATTTTCTTCCTTGTCTCATATAGGTAAAAACCTGACCTGTATAGATGTTATAAAAAGAGAAATCCTTGAGCATTATCAGCTTCCCATATCCACTTCTTTTATCACCAGTGGGATTCATCCTATGTACCGTGGTAACCAGGAGAAGGCCGACCTGGTATTGAGTATAGCATCTCTTCCTAATACCGAAATTGCTTCTCATACCTTTTCCCATCCCTTTGTCTGGAGTAAAGCCCAGGAATCTCTTTATCAGACTGCCTATGAAGAATACCATTTGCGGGTTCCGGGGTATCCTGAGCGGGTCATAGAAACCGAAATACAGGGAAGTATTCAATACCTGGATTCACTGGCTAAGCAGGCAGGTAAAAGTTGTTCTATGATTTTTTGGTCCGGGAATTGCAGCCCGGAGAAAGACGCACTCTATGTCGTGCATAAAAATAATTATCTGAATATCAATGGCGGAGAACCTCGTTTTGACAGGGCTTTTAATTCTTATGTCTATGTAACTCCTCTTACCAAACGGGTTGGCAGGTATCGGCAGGTATATACTTCAAATAGTAACGAAACGATTTACACCAATGGTTGGACGGGTCCTTATAGTGGATTTAGTAAAGTGATTGAAACCTTTGAAAATACCGGACATGACATGATATATCGTCCTATGAATGTCTATTATCACTATTACAGTGGAGAACGCATGGCGGGCCTGAATGCACTTAAAAAAGTCTATGATTACTGCCTTTCCCAGCCTGTTAACCCTGTATTTACTTCCCAATATATTAAAATGGTCCAGGGTTTCTTTTCGGGAAGTATTACAAAAATGGGGACAGACCGCTGGGAAATAAAAAACAATGGTGCTTGTAAAACAATACGGTTTGATAGTAACAACCGGGTTGTACATATGGAAAAGTCTGAGAATGTAATCGGATGGTCATACATCAAAGACCGGTTGTATGTATATCTGGGAGAAAAATCAAACTCTGTCATTAGTCTAACTTCCCGAAGTTATCAAAACAAAATACCCTTTTTAGTTAATACCAATACCAATATATCCAACTGGCAGCAAAATAACGGAGCGCTCTCTTTCACGTGCATACCCTGGTTTAAACCAGAATTAGTGATAGCAGGCCTGGAACCCAACGTCAAATATAAAATCAACATCAAACAAAACACCAACACCCAAACTCAAACAACAAAGGCAGACAAAAACGGAAAAACAACCCTATCCATCCTAAACCACCACCTGGGCAAACCCCATGGGATATCCATATCCCCGATGTAAAGACGATGAGTATCTACCCCCCCGTAGAGACGATTCACGAATCGTCTCTACGGGGGGAGGGGCAGAAAAATAATGAAAATAAATTACCTCTATCTGACGTTTTTCATAACCATTATCCTGGCTATTGCCTATGTCATATTCCCATCCCAAAAAGATCTCGGGCTTCTCTTATACCGTAGTGCACAATATGATGCAGCCCTGGTAAAATTAAAGCTGGCTTTAAAACGAACTCCGGACAGCCGTCGGGCCCTGGAAAATATTGGTGATATTTATGAAAAAAAAGGCGATGCCGATGGAGTACGTGAGTCTTATGAACACCTGGTGAATCTTCACCCCGAGAAACGCTCTTACCGGCTTAAGCTGGCTTCACTTTATGAATGGGAAGGTGATTTTGAGGGTGCGGCTGAACAGTATCTTGCCCTTTACCGTCGAAGTCCGGGGAAACAAATGTTTTTTATCAAACTCAAATCTATATACCTCTATGAAGGGAGGCTTGCCGAATTATACCAACTGCATCAGGAACACCTGAAAAATTACCCGGAGGACTTGTCTGTACTGGCGGATTTCAGTGCTTCCATTCCTTATGCATCTGGTTTTGATGAAGTACAGCAGCTTTTTGAATTACTTATTAAAGGGAACCCATCCAACCGTGATATTGTTTTGCGCTATGCGGGTGCTTGTCTGTTTTTTGAAAAGGTATTTGAAATTCAGCCGGTGATTAACGCCTATTTAGAACGGAATGGGGGAGAGCGGGAAGATTTCAGGGCAGCAAGGCGTTTTTATGTGTGGAATGAGTTAGAGGACGAAGAGCTTTCGCTTATGGAAATGTTCGCTAAAGAGTATCCTAACGAACCGGGATTGCTGATTGATTTAGGAAAAAAATACAGTGCCCGGAAAGAATTAGATAAGGCTGTGAAGACTTTTGAGCAATATGTCAATATGCATCCCCAGGATGATAGTGCCCGACTTATGTTAGCGGGGATGTATGGTTGGAAGGGAAATGTTTCCCGTGAACGAAAGGAACTTGAATTACTTTTAGAACAGGATAAAAATAATTTGAACCTGATACGCACCCTTGCTCAACGCTATGAATGGAGTGGGGAATCTGAAAAAGCACTTTTTCAATATGAACACTTAATGGCGCTTCAGCCTGATAGTAGTGAAAAAATGTTAATGAAACTGGCGCGTTTATATGACTGGACCGGGCAGCCAAAAAGAGCTTTATTCTGTTATGAACGTGCCGCTGAGCGTTTCCACACCGCTGATACGGCGTCTCTGGCAAGGCTTGCCCAGCGTTTTGACTGGGATAATCAACCTGAAAAAGCGTTGAAGTATTATGAGAAGCTCTATAAAACAGGGAAAAATACCAGTTTATCTTTTACGTTGAAGTTGGCTCAGCGTTATGAATGGACGGGAAAAACGAGCGAAGCATTGGTTCTGTATGAAAAGGCATACCATCAGTCGGGTACCGCTGATTTGCGGAAAAAACTGGTGGAACTTTATGTGGCTCTGGGCGAGGAAGGCAAGTTGCTGGCCCTTCTTGAAGAATATCTGCTTACTGCTCCTGCAGAAGAAAAACTGAAATACCTGGAGAAAGTTGCAGAGGCCAGAGTTCAGGCGGGAAACATAGAGGGAGCCGTTGAGTCGTTTTCTCAATTAGCCGAACTTGCTCCCGGTGATACTAAATGGCTGCTTCGCATTGCAGAAACGTATAGTTGGTCTGGAAATACGGAGAAAGCAATTCCCTGGTATAAAAAAGCGGTAGGGATGGGGTACGTTTCTGAAGAGGTTTTCTTTCTCTTGGCGGAACATTATTTTTGGCAGAATAACGACAAAAAATCCTGGGAATATTTTCAAAAGGTCAAAGCGCTTAATGCGGGCAGGCGAGTTACAGATTTTTTTCTGGCAGAACTGCTCTATCGGCAAAAAGACCTTAAAAGGGCGAAAAAATATTATAAAAAGGCCTATTCCTGGCTAAAATCAATCGTCAGGGGCGATTATGAAGAAGAATTATTCTTTCTGAGCTGTCTGCGGTTGGGGAAAATCAATGAAATAGCTAATGGATTATACCGGATTAACCCAAAGTCCGATTTCTTTAAAAAGCACCTTCTTATTGCCGTTTCCGGTTTGTTTGAGCGTAATGAGTATGGACTGGGTGTTTCCGTTTTGGAATTTTTTGCATCTGCAAATCCTGTTTTACCCCGGGAGGTGGTTCTTACGGTTAAAGACCACGCTTCCACTCTGCAAAGTAAAGGGCGATGGGATATGGCAAATCACCTGATGGATTTTGTACAATAAGAGCAAAATGAATAATACTTTAGTAATGAATATGAGAGTACAAATTTTTTTTAAACCTTTGGGTAAGCTTTGCGGTCACTTCTCCAGCAGTCCTGCTTTGGGTCTTCGCCAAGGCATCGACCCACAGGTAAGTGATACTCCCCACATCGTGCGGTTCGTACTCTGCGCATTTGCATTGAATGTCCTGATGCAAAACCTTGTTGCATTACCCCATCCAGCTGATAATAGCTTTTGGGAAATGCAGTATGAAAACCGGCCAGAATTTGTGTTAAACAATAACTCCCGGTTTTTTGCAGATAAGAACACAATGATTCAGGGGGTTTTGTATGATTTCCCCCAATCCAGCAGTCTCAAAATGGGGCTGGGAGGAGAATACCGGCATATTTCTGGTCTTGATAAGAGCGACTCGTCTCATACCGGAGCTCTTCGGCTTCGCCTCAATCAGGTTAACAGCAGCCGGAATCTGTATTTCCTCGATATGTCCGTATTCTCAAATAAGAACCTCAGTATGAACGCCGGGTTTTCATGGTCTACGGGACGTTTGTACAGTTCTTTTTTCTATGAAATCCACACACTGGACTGGGAAGTACCGGATACCTGGCTTGGCGGAAAAGGAAGCATGGGCGCAGGGATTTTTCTTTCTTATACCGTGCTGGATAAAATGTATTTGTCGGTTTATGGAAATCAAAAAATATTTGATTGGACCGAGAGTGATTTGCGGGTCATGCGCTGGACTACCGGGCAATCCCTTGATATATATATTCTCGGCCGTCCTGGCATAGTGGTTCCCCGACTCTTTGATCAATACCAGGATATGCTCCCCTATAGTTACAACCGTTCGATCATTTTTTCATTGGGGAATGAGTATGAATCTTTTAATAACGATCAGGTGAATACTCAAAGTCTGCGTTTGAGTGCGTCAATACCTCTGCGATTGAATTTTGGCGTTGCGGGAAGTGTGTACAGCGGGGCAAATCTATTAAAGTTTGTAGACCGCCAGTCTTCATATCTGGGAGCAGAAGCAGGAGTGTTTACCTCTATGAGCAGAAGAACGGGGCTGTTTGTGTTGTGGAATGTTTATAATGCTTCAAGTATAGGGTATAATAGTTCATATCAGGGGCTCAATGTATCGGTTCATTGTAATTTGTGAAAGAAATGATAAAGTCTACTATGAGAATTCAGGATGATTAATAAAAACTATTAACTAAATGTATAAGAAGAATATTCATTAATGTTTATGATGTAACAATAAAGGAGAACTCAGCATGCGTTATATTTTACTTTCTTTTCTCACTCTATTTTTCACTATCGGTTGTGTGCATCACCGTAGTTTTTTAAAAACAGATTATAAACCTGCAGCGGTGGGGCTGGTGGTGGTGTATCCGTTTGAAAACCTGTCTACTCACCCGGGAGGAGGGGACATCACAACTGCTAATTTCATTACGGAACTCAGGAGTACAACGGCCTTTTCGATACTGGATGCCTCTTTTTTAGCACAGAAAAAAATAGAGATAGAAGGTGAGAGCCTGGAAAAAATAGAAGTTTCTCAGTTGAGCCTTGAAGAGAAAATAAAACAAGCCGCTGCCGCTAATGCCGACGCTATCATTACCGGTAAAGTGACTGAGTTTAAATATAAAAAGGGATTGGGTGAAGAACCCGTAGTAGGTCTGAATGTTCAGATGATACAGTTAAAAACACGGGAGGTTATCTGGTCGGCCAGTATATCGGTGACGGGAGGCTTCATGAGCTGGTCTGAACAGTCTCTGAACAATTATTCCCAAAAGGCAGTAAAACATCTCGTGTGTGGGCTTAAAAAATAAAGGAACAAATGGCTAACAAAATTTTAATCATTGACGATGATGAATGGATTTCTCTCCTGGTTAAAAAATATCTGGACTTTGAAAAATATGATGTAACCGCTGTCCAGCAATTTGATACCCGGGATGACATCCTTTCTCAGGTTACCGGAACATCGTTTGATTGTGTCCTGGTTGACTATATGCTGGTATGTTGTACGGGTATTGATCTTACCAGGAAACTTAAAGAAACAGAAGAATGCGCAAAGTCTTCATTCGTATTACTTACTTCTATGACCCTTACAACGGATCTGTCCCGGGATATTCTCGAATTACACATGAGATATTTAAAAAAACCTTTTTCCAAAGAAGATTTACTGCAAACCATATACGAGGCCACCAGTGGTGAACAAAAAGGTTTTACGGATATTCTTTGAATTAGGGTTGTCCCTCGTGTTTGCAGTGGCAGTTAATCTGCTGTTGTTTCCCGAGTACCCAGGATTCCATGGGGTGACCCCTCATCCCTATTGGATTCCGATCCTGGTTTTTTCCCTTCGCTATTCTATTGCTGTCTCTATGATTTCGGCATTTTCTTTTTCGATTCTTTTCAGTGTACTTTTTTACATGTCGCCGGTGTGTCTTGACCTGGAACATCTCTTTGAATTTGATAACATCCTTCTTGCCTTTTCTTTTCCAATGGTTGCTTTAGTATTGTCCATTTCAACCAATAAACAAAACCAGGTAGTTAAATATTTAAAGCAACGGGGTGCCAAATTACAAGGACAAATAGAGCCCCTGCAAAAGGCTGTGCAGTTCCAGGAAGAACTCAATAAAAAACTTGAGAGTAAAATTATCAATAATACCAACACGATTAGTAAGGTATTTGAAATATCCAAAACCATGGAATCCAGAGATATAGGCGAAATTTTCTCTGGCTTGTTGGAAGCAATGGCTTTTCATCTTAATGTGTTAAAGGCCACGGTCTATAGCGTAGATGGGGAACAATTGCATCTTGAGGCAGCCTATGGGTATGAGGGAGATGAACAAGCTCCGGAAAATCTGGAAATAGCAGGGTTAGTGAGTCGTTGTCTTTCACAGAAACGAATTGTATGGGAGGGGAATAGAGAACCCAATGAAGAAAGTACTCCTCAAGGGCCTGTTTGTTGTGGTCCGGTATTATTATCTGATCATTCTACCTATGCGGTAGTTTGTGTGGATGATATCCCTTTTATTTCTTTTAACCTGGAGACAATATCGTTTTTTGGCGTACTTTCTGAATGGACGAGCAGAGCCGTGAACAGGGCTGTAGAAATGACCCGCAAACAAGAAAAAGAAATATATGATACCGAGGAAGAAATTTACAAATTTTCCTATATCGAAAAACTTTATCAGGCGGAACTCGAAAATTTTAAACGGTATCAGCGCCCGTTTTCACTGGTGCTTTTAAATTTTGGCTGTGTTCCGTTTATGAACAGGAAAAATACCCAGAGTATTGTTCATTGCCTGCTGAACAGTTGTTTACGTGGGAGTGATGTAATTGCCAGGCATAGGAAAGACTGTGCATTTCTGATTTTCACTCCAAATACAGATAAAGAAAATGTTGAGTTTTTTGCTGAGCGTTGTAAAAATATCATCAATAATTTTTACAATAATAGTGGAGAAATCCTTATAACCCTGCTCTCAGCCACGGCCACAATAGAAGACCCTGAAATGCAGTTAGGAAAAGTCCTGGAAGGTATTGAACATGTTGTCAGCAGTTAGTCTTCTGTCCGGGCTGATGTGGCTGAGTTATGGGGCTTCCGTTGTGCTAGTCCTGTTGCCCTGGGAACAGAGTTGGTATCCTTTGTATTTTCTGGTAGCCCATTTGGTATCTATAGGTCTTGGTTTTCTTGTAGTCCGGTCCCGGCAAACAAACAACAGTCTGCTCTGGGGAGGAAAAGCTGCTCTGCTTGCTTTCTGTATGCCACTGGCCGGTGTACCATTTTTTATGGTGATAGCGTTTACCTCTCATGGTATACATCAGGATTCCTTAATGGAATATGAGGAACACGTGGCTTATAATGTTGAACCAGATGCACTGGTACCTTCTGAAATTCAACAGGAGGCATTTCTCCAGGAGAAACTAAACATTCAGTCTTTTGTAGATGTTATCCACAGCAAAGGCCAGGTAGAAGAAAAAATTCGCGCGTTAAACACGTTGCCTTCCCAGGCCTCTCCCAATATTGTAAACATGGTGAAAATTGCTGCACGGGACAAATCCCCGGAGGTAAAGTTTATTGCAGCCTCGGTCATAAAAAAAATTGAGAAACCTATGCTTGAAGAAATGCAGTTTTGGAGTGAAGAAACAAAAGCCCATGAAGGTAATATTGATGGATGGGTAAATTTGGGGAACCTGTATTTTAACTACTGTTATCTTGGTATACCTGATAATGTAAACATGGCTCATTATACTCAAATGGCGGTGGATGCTTATAAAAAAGCTTTGGTATTGGCTCCGGAGCGTGTGGACTTGCTTTTGGCTGTTGGAAAAGTGTTGGTGAAACAACAGAAATTAGAAGAAGCTCTTGGCTATATTGAGCGGTTTATTGAACAAAAACCTAAGGATAGTAATGGCCATTTATGGAAAGCCGAGGTGTTTTTCCAAAAAAGAGATTTTCGGGCTTTGCGTATGCTTTTTCAAAAGGTACAGGATGACGGTGCAGAAGGATGGGGAATGTTTAATGCTATCCGGGCGGTATGGGTATGAAGAATGCCGTGAACCAACAATTACTCATCTCTGATCTGGGAAATGCTAACTGGGTTACACGCTCAGAGGCGTTACAAACTTTTACCGGCTTACAGGATGTGAAACAGGTCCAGGCTCTGGTACAAGAAATTTTAACTACCAAAAATAACAATGCGCTATTATATCTTCTCAGGGAAATAGGGCAGTTTGAAGTAGAAGTGGCGGTTTCCATTATGGGTTCGGTGATGAAGCTGGAGACCCCGCCATTTACAAAAGAAATAATAGACTCCATTCAGAAACTTCCGGAAAAATTCAGAATAGAGCTTTGTCTGGAAGGGCTCAAAAGACATATACAGAACCATACGTTTTTAGCTTCTTTGGTAACCGTACTTGGAAATACGCGTACCAATCGTGAAGTGTTTCCATTACTTGATGTTATGACTGCCAGTAAGTCAGAAGAAGTGTTAACGGCCTGTCTGGAAGCTTTTCGTAAAATAAAGGATGTGAGAGTAGTTTCTCCGTTTATTGGTTTTGCTAAAGGCCGTGATTTCCCGGAGTCGGTTTTGCCCCTGTTAATTATAGTGTTGGGCGAATTATCCATTCATTTCTCTATATCCCATAAGTTTTTCCTTAATTTTCTGGGTCACACCAACAACAAAGTTCGACAAGCCGTTATCTGGAGTCTTGCGCAGTACAATCGACCGAAATTGTTTAAAAACATGATTAAGCACTATAGAAAAGAGAACTCTGGTGTGGTGCGGACAGAAATACTAAAGCATTTGAGTAATTTTCCGGTCCGTTATAATACAGAATTTTTGTTTGAAGTACTGATGCAAACAAGCCATGGGGAAGAAAAACTGCTGGCTGAATCCGCTATGGAATCTATTCCACCTGAAGAAAAGCAGCAGATGTTTCGGGAAAAAATAAAAAGCGAAGATCCCATTCACCGCACCCTTGCAAGTCGCTATCTTGCAAAATTAAACGACCATGATGATATCCCTCTCCTGCTCGAACTATTGCGCAAAGACCCTGAGGTGAATGTCCGATCCCAGACAGCAGAGTTACTGGGAGGCTATGATGACGAAAATATATACATGGAACTATTTAAATGTCTCCAGGAAGACCGGGAAGTGGCTTATAGCGCAACCCTCGCTCTCTGCAAGTCTACCTTTGTAGATAAGCAAGATCTGTTTATACACATTCTGCGTCAGAATAAGAAAGAGGATGTATTTATCTATCAAACCATTCTTTCTTACTTGCCTCGTTATTTTAAAATATTTAAGCCCCAATTCGGTGTTCATTCTGTCCTTGTTCAAAAACTGGAAGACGAGAATGTAAATATCCGATTCCTTGCGGCTCAGGCATTAGGGGAAACCGCCGAAAAGAGCAGTGTTTTACCACTGGTTAAATTCATGCAAAAAGAAACCATTCCCTCTTTATTGAGTGCATGTTTTAAGGCTGTGTATAAATTGCTTAACAATGATAAAAAATATCTAACCAATCTGCTTTCACAGGAGCCTGGACTGCTGTTAACCGTGACAGAACTCATAGCAGGGCTTGAACTCCCAAGTCAGGAAAAATCGCAGGAATTTATAGCACTTTTAAATCTGAGTGTTCAAAAAGGAATGTTTGATGATTTTATACATTCCTTAGACAGCCTGAAAAATCAGGAACCGGATGTTAAGCTCTATATTATGGCTATTCTTGATTCTAATCTTGAAGATGCGAATGCGGTGAAAATTTTAAAATATCTGGTCTCTCATAATACGGTAGGCCTGGATAGCTATACATCGGAATTTGTGGTAAAATTGTATAAGTCATCTTCAGCCGAAGTTTGTAAATACCTCTGTCCACTCCTCTCTCGTACTACAGGAGCAGTAAAGCAAATAGCACAGCTCTATCTTTCAGAAGAAGACAAAGAAGTAAAAAAGCTTCTCCATGAAGTCTTGTTAACCCTTTCAAAGGAAATATGATAAATTTGCAGAGGTCTTTGTTTCGGGGTAATTGTGGTTGATGTTTGTCTTATTTTGGAGGGAACCTATCCTTATGTGAGCGGTGGGGTGTCGAGTTGGGTTCACCAACTCGTGACGAACCTTTCCAATACGAGTTTTGCAATCCTTCATTTATCGGCTAATCAGGATGCGGCGCGGGAATTTAAATATAAGCCTCCTTCCAATGTTAAAATTTTTCAGGAAATTTTCCTGCATGATTATCATTATCCCGATAAGCCGGATTTTAAAAGTCTGGCCAAAAATTGGAAGCCGGAGTATCTGAAACACCATAAAGAGTTTCATCAGGGGAAATACGGGTTTCTTTCTCATATTGTGAAACAGTTTCACTCAGTTCATCCGAAACTTTCCTTTGAAGAAATGACCTTTTCCAAGCCTTCCTGGGAAATGGTGAAAGAACTCTACCAGGGTTCTGCTCCTGATCAATCGTTTCTTGATTATTTCTGGACCTGGCGCTTTACCCATATGCCACTTTTTAAAATACTGGGGCACCAGTTTCCCGCTGCAAGTGTTTATCATACGGTATCGACGGGTTATGCCGGTCTTTGTTCTGCGGTAGCAAAAATAAAAACCGGAGCACCGGTAATCCTTACCGAACATGGCATATATACCCGGGAGCGGAAAATTGAAATACAGGAAGCAGATTGGATTTACCGGAGCGAGACTTTGATCGAAGCGGAAGAAAAGAAAGATTTTTTTAAAAAAATTGGCATTGTAGTGGGGGACAGGGATCTGTCCATTGAGATGCTTAAAAAAGGAGAAATCTGTATAGCCATGCCAGGGGGGGCCCTGGAATGGGGAAAATCATCCAGGCATAAATACCAGTTGATGTGGGAAGATCACATGGGTTTTATTATCGTGGCTTTAAAAGCGAAAGTCCCCATTATCCCCATCGTTACCATA
>JADFYW010000046.1 GCA_015232855.1 Fibrobacteria bacterium | reverse complement strand
TATATATTATTTTAAGCATAAGCGAATAACAAAACAGCGATGGAGACTTTTGAAAAAGGGGTAAACCATGAAAAATGAATATCTTGCCTTTGACTTGGGAGCTTCAAGCGTGAGGACTATTCTTGGTCGCCTGGAAGATGGCAAACTACAAATTAGTGAAGTAAATCGGTTTTATAATGGAATAGCCCGCATGTTCGGGCATTGTTACTGGGATTATACCAGGCTTTTTGACAGCATGAAAAAGGGTCTCCAACTGGCATGGCAAGAGGGTGCGAGACCTGTCTCGCTGGCAGTAGATACCTGGGGACTTGATTTTGCATTGTTTACCCGTGACAATGAATTTTGCGGGCAACCCTATGCCTATCGCGATCCCCATACTGCGGGAATGATGGAAAAATTATTTGAGGTGGTTCCCAAAAAAAGGATATATGAACTTACAGGCATCCAGTTTATGCAGATAAATAGTCTGGTCCAGCTTTTTGCTCTGGTTCAAAACCATTCTCCGCAGTTGGAAATTGCCAGGAGCATACTCATGGTACCTGATATTTTTAATTACCTGTTTACAGGCGTTAAAAAGGCCGAATTGACTTTTGCATCCACTACTCAATTTTTTAATCCCCACACCAGAGACTGGGCGGAAGAAATACTGAAAGCTATCGGAATTTCAAAAGACATGCTTCCGGAAATTGTGGAGCCTGGCACCGTACTTGGATCACTGGACAAAGATTTATGTGGTGAGCTGGGAATAACAACTATGCCGGTTATTGCTGTGGGTTCACACGATACAGCCTCTGCCGTGGTATCGGTGCCGACCCAAAGTGATGACTACGCCTACATCAGTGCAGGGACCTGGTGTCTTATGGGAATAGAAGAGCCAAAGCCGGTAATTACAGCAAAGACAATGGAATATAACTTTAGTAATGAACAGGGGGTGTTCGGCACAACACGCCTTTTGAAGAATGTAATGGGGCTCTGGATGATCCAGGAATGCCGCCGAATATTGCTACGTGAAAGGAATTATTCTTTTGTGGAACTGGTGGCCTTAGCACAAAAAGCAAAGCCGTTTAAGGCATTAATCGATCCTGATTATCCGGCGTTTTTAAATCCACCGGATATGATAGAATCCCTGCGTGATTACTGCCAAAAGACAACTCAACCGGTTCCCGAATCGGTGGGTGAATTTATCCGGGTCATTATTGAAGGTCTGGCCCTGAAATTTGCTGTTATCGCGGAACAGCTGAGGGAAGTTTCTGCAAACCCGGTGAATCGCATTCATATTATAGGCGGAGGCTGCCAGAATGAGTTGTTGAATCAGTTCACGGCAAATGCCGCGGGAGTGCCTGTAGTTGCCGGACCGGTAGAAGCTACTGCAACCGGTAATCTTTTGATGCAGGCGGTAGCCATGCAACATATTTCTACTCTTTCCGAGGCCAGACAAATTGTTGCGGAAAGCAACAATTGCAAAAGGTACGAACCACAAGACCGTAAGGACTGGGAAGAAGCCCTGATAAGGTTTAAAGAGATCATATAAACGGAAGAATAAAATGAATAAAAATGATTCACTAAGGGGAATAACACATTTTATTAGCAAATTGCCGGCCGTGTCGGATCATGATCACCATTTGCCCGATGATTTTTTTGCAAAAGAGGTAACCCTGGATACTTTGTTTAACAACTCCTATGTATTCTGGACTGGTAATCCCTCTAAGGAGGATGAGGCCTCACGGAAGGCTATTCTTGCTAATGTATCTTATAACAGCTACTACACCTGGTTACAGAAGGGCATACAACAGGTGCATGGTATTTCCGAAGATGTTAGTCTTGATAATTGGGAACGTCTTTCGGGTATTATCAAAAACAGATATGCTTCGGACAATGATTTTCACTGGAAGGCTCTTAGGGATAATGGGTTTAAAAAACTCATTGTAGACGCTTATTGGGAACCGGGGTGTAACAATGGTCACCCTGATATTTTTACCGGGTCTTTCAGGATAGATAATTTTACCTATGGGTATCATCAGGATGCTATTATTCCTAACGATTTTATACCCTATGTATGTGTTCCCTGGAAAAAATACGGATTTGCGGGAGGAACCCTGGATGATTATGTGGATCACATGCGGACTATTCTGACGAATGCTAAACAGGATGGGAAAATTGTAGCCCTGAAATGTGCAGAGGCCTACTTCCGTTCTTTGAACTTCCTGCCGGATGATAAAAAGCAAGCAGAACAGGTGTTTGGAATGTCACCAAAGGATATCAAAAGAGAAAATTTTATCCTGTTCAGCAATTACATTTTTAACCGGTGTTGTGAAATCGCCGGTGAATTGCAAATTCCATTCCAGATTCACACCGGCCTTGCCCGGCTGGCAGATTCTCAGCCTATGAAATTTTTACCGATTATCGAAAAATATCCTGATGTAAATTTTGTTCTTTTTCATTCCGGGTATCCCTGGTCGCACGAAATTTGTGGTATCGTGCACAATTATCAAAATGCCTACCCCAGTTTGACCTGGACACCAACTATCAGCACCTCGGCAGCGGTTACAATTCTCGATGAATTAATCGATGTTGCTCCTTCGATACGTCACATCACCTGGGGGAGTGACTGCTGGATACCCGAAGAGGCTGTGGGGGCACTATTTGCCTGGAAGTTTGTGATTGCAAAGGTGATTGCCGGACGCATGGCAGATTATAATATGTCTGCCGCAAAAGCAGAACAACTTGCTGTTATGCTTTTGTATCAAAACAATGAGGAAGTGTATGGACTGTAAGGAGTAGTCAGTAGTCAGAATATAAATATACTGAAAACTGAGAACTAGTGTATGTCCTAAACTACATGAAATTGAATTTACATCTGTCATCGCCCTGCTTGACTGGGCGATCCATCCCAGTATCGATAGCTTGATGGATTGCCCAATGACAGTGTCAGGAATAAATCCTATACAATTTAGGACATAACACAAGCTGATATTGACTGATAACCGCCTACTCTTTTACTATTGCCTGATGCGGGTTCATCAGCGACCATAATATTACCGCTACAATTGAGAGCCCTGCACAGGTGTAAAAGAAGGGAACATTACTTCCTGTCCATTCCCTGAGGTAGGGATAGGCAATAATGGTTACAAATGCTCCGAGATTACCGGCCATGTTCATGGTTCCCGATACCACTCCGGAATTATCTTTGCCAATGTCTATACAGAATACCCAGGAAGGCGTGAGGGTCATGTCAGCTCCAAGCACGGCTACACTCATAAAAAATACAGCCATTCCAATACTGTCCACCTGAGTAACCATTATCATGCCGAATGAGGCCAGGAGGAATCCCGTAATGGCAGGTGTTTTTCTCGAAAGACTAAGATTCCCAAATTTATATACTACATCTACCAGTATTCCTGAAATCCAGTTACCAAGCATCCCCGCTAAAAGCGGCCACATACTGTATAAGCCAGTAGTAACCGCTCCAAGGGAAAAGCGCTCTTGAATATAGGGAAACATCCATGTCAGGGTGAAATAAAAGGTGAAATTACTGCACATGTACTGGCCCATCGCCAGCCAGACATTACCAGAAGCTAATACCTTAATGAAGGGGAGTTTGACTTTTACCGCAGATGGCTGTTGACGGTATTTAATAATATAGTTCCGTTCTTTCTCGCTTATAAGGCTGGATTCTTCGGGTTTATCTTTAAAAAGTAAAAACCAAATCAAGGCAAAAACCAGGCCGATGAGACCAAAGGTGAGAAAGGTCAGACGCCAGCCTATAACTGTTATCATAACAGCAACAAGAGGCAAGGCAAAAGCCGCCCCTACCCGTGAACCGGAACTGTAAAATCCCTGGACAATTCCACGTTCCTTAAACGGGAACCAGTTAAAAACAATTTTTGTTAAAGCGGGGAAAGCTCCGGCTTGACCAACACCAAATAAAAATCGCATAATAAGCATCGAAACAAATCCAAAAGCCGCTCCGGTCAGGGCTGTTAATACAGACCAGATGGTAATGATTGAGGTAAGTGCTATGCGCGGGCCGTGTTTATCGGCGAATTTTCCTGATGGTGCCTGGAGCAAGGCATACCCCAGGGTAAACACTGCCAGAATCCAGCCGAACTGTGTTTTGGATAAACCGAGATCATGGGTAATACTGACTTTTGCGGCAGAAATACAGGCACGGTCTACATAGAGTAATACTGTGAGGAGAAAGGCTCCAATTGCCAGGAAAATACGGAAAGGTAATTTTTTCATACAAGATGTCCTTTTATATAATGATGTTCCCTGGGTTGGTGGCCCCTAAAAAGCTCCGCTTTGGAATTTTAATCCGGATGGAACCTGGCAGCCCTTTAGATCAGGATCAAAAAACAGGTTTCTGGTTTCATCAACTTTATTCTGAAAAATCATATTCACCGACCCTTCCGGGCCTGCCTGAAACCAATGCTTAATCTTGGGCTGAACAGTGTATTGGTCACCCGGGAGTAATGTGTTTCTGTGCATGGCAGTGTACCACTGTTCCTTACCTTTGGGAAGGATAACATTGTCGGAAGGCTTACCTTCGACATACAACATTGTTTTTCCATACAATACCCGTACCGTTTCTTCTTTACCCGGTTCACCCTCGTAGCTGGGGTGCAAATGTTCGGGGAGCGTCTGTCCGGGAAGTAAAAGAATAATACTTACCCGGACTCTTGAGGTCCGTAATAAATCAATGGAACCAAGCCCTTCATCAGGAAAGTGTGTTCCCCCTAAATCAACTGAAAACAGAGTTTTCCGGTCTTCATCGGTAATTGCAATGCCGGATTTTTTGAGAAGTTCATGGTAGATGATCAGAGCTTCTTCTTTAGCTTTTTGCAATTTTAAAGCATCATGTGTTTTTGTGGTGGCAACTGTCATAGGTTTATCGCTTTTTTAAATACGGTATATTGTATACAATATACTCAATAAATACTATTTTATCAATTCAAAACTAAAATCCGGCTTGATTCTTTTTATGCACTGTTAAAAAAGATTAAATTTTAGCTATCAAAAAGCTATTTTACATATGATTCCCGGGTAATATGGTATACTAAATTCTGCTGGCAATATTAAACAAATGAACTTTCTTGGAATAGATGTTGGAACCCAGGGGGCACGAACGGTTATCTGTAATGAAACTGGTAAGGTAATAGCTCTGGCTGATTGCACTTTTCCTCCGTCTCATAAGAGTGCAATGTCAAACGGCTGGTTTGAACAGCAGCCTGCTGATTGGTGGAAGGCGGTGGTAAAAACTTTACAAGAGGTTACAGCAAGCTTAAAAGAAAAACACTTCTCATCAGAATCAATAAAAGGAATATCCGTTACCTCAACTTCCGGAACGGTTTGTACGATTGATGGCTCACAACAGGTACTTGGGCCCGCTATTATGTATAATGACAAACGCTCTGAGAAAGAAGCAATCGAAGTACAGGCTGTGGGAGCGGAACTGGCACAAAAACTGGGATATCGGTTTTCTGCTTCATTTGCACTACCAAAATTGCTTTGGCTTTTGCGTCATGAACAAGAGCTCTTTCATAAAGCCCGTTATCTTCTCAGCCCGACTGATTTTATCATTGGCAAGCTGACCGGTGAATTTGGCTTCACCGATTATTCTAATGCCTTAAAAACAGGTTATGATCTTATAGAAGATCGATGGCCCGAATTTATAGAAACAAAACTGGGTATTCCACTTAAAAAGTTACCGTGTGTTACTGCTCCCGGAAAAGAAATAGCATTGATAAACAGACAAGTGGCAGCAGAAACCGGATTAGACGCTGGTACTCGAGTTTATGCAGGTATGACAGATAGTTGTGCGTCCCAGGTTTCCACCGGAGCCATTGGTCCGGGAAACTGGTGCAGTACTCTGGGAACGACCCTGGTTATCAAGGGTGTAACAAAGCATCTTATAAAAGATCCACAGGGTCGTATATATTGTCATCGTCATCCTGATGGGTATTGGCTGCCCGGAGGAAGCAGTAATACCGGTGGTGAATGTATTTCTACCTTTTTTGAAAACTCCAAATTAGAAACGTTGAATAGGCAGGCAATGACCTTGATCCCCACTGGTATTCTTACTTATCCTCTGATTAAGTCCGGTGAACGTTTTCCTTTTGTCCAACCACGTGCCAAAGGTTTTTTACCGGACCCCGGGTTGGATGAGGCTATTCGGTACACTGCTTGTCTGGAAGGGGTTGGGTATATTGAACGCTTAAGTTATCAATTATTAGAATCCCTTGGGGCTGAAATTGGTGATTTCATTTTCACAGCAGGTGGGGCTAACAAGGCCACTACCTGGCTGCAGATTCGTGCGGACATATTACAAAAAACACTTTTAATACCCAGGCTAAGTGGTGGAGCAATGGGAGCAGCGATTATTGCGGCTGCCGGGTCTGCTTTTAAGGGGATTGTACCTGCCGCAAAAGCTATGGTGCAAATTGAAAAAGAAATATTGCCGCGAAAAGAAACGTCTGATGTTTATTCAGACAGCTATAATCATTTTTGTGAGATACTCAGACAGCACGGTTATCTTTCTGAGTAAATATAAATAAGTTTCTGTTACCGTTTTTTCTGTGCACTGACCGAAAAATTAAACTTCTCTGCATATTTTTGCTGTCTTTTGCCAAATAAACTTTCTGTTCAATTATAAAATCAAAAATCCTGTTGTTTTTTAACGGATTTGTAATATCTTATAATAGAATACTGTATACAGTATTCCGATGGAACTGAAAACTTTACCTACCGGCACTCAACTGCCGGAAGAATAGCAACCGGGGGTTTTCGGGTTCTTAGAACAGGTAATGATTGTAAAAGGTCGTGATTGCTAGAAAAAGAGAAATGAATATTTGAGGGGGCATTATGCGAATAATATCGATGGTAATTCTTTGTGTGGCTTTTCCGGTGTTGGTAAATGCACTGGAGTATAGCTTTCCAAAATCAAGCTGGGAAACAAAGACTCCGGCTGAATTGGGGCTTGATGCCGGAGCAATGAATGCGGCAGCAGCTTCACTAGGAGGAAATGGAGCAATCATCCGCTATGGGTACGTAGCAAAAGCCTGGGGAAATGGCCTGGCAGCAAAAACAGATTGGGCCTCATCCTGTAAACCAGTCTTTTCGCTCCTGGTGTGGAAAGCAGTTAAAGACGGCAAAATCAGCAGTTTTCAGGCTCCGGTTAAAGACCTTATGACCGACAGACAATTTAATGAAAAAGATGCTAAAATCACTTTTTACCACCTTGCTCATATGACATCCGGCTGGTCCCGGGCAGAAGCACCGGGAGAGGCTTTTTCATATAATGATGAAGCCATTAATCTCTATGGAAAAGCGGTATATAATTATCTGTATCAAAGTATGGACCCTTCTGCTACATTAAAATCAGAGTTGGCTGCTCTGCAGTTTGAGCACAATCCTGTCCTGGATGCTTCTAAGACGGGTCGTTTTACTTCAGTGTCTGTGGGTGACATGGCACGTATAGCTCATTTGTTTTTAAACCAGGGTAACTGGAATGGAACGGCGATTGTTGATTCGGCAAATATAACAGAGATGATGGGGCAAACGGTGCCGGTTACTCTGCCTCTTACCAAAGGGGATGCTACTCCAAGTTTTAATGCCGGAACTTCAGGAGGAACGGACTATCAGTATGAGGGTAATAATGGTCCTGGCAGTTATTCGTATAATTTTTGGCTTAACAAAGGCAAGAGGCTCTGGCCATCTCTGACTGCGAATGTATTCCAGGGAAACGGGCACTGGGGACGTGAAAACTATACGGTTTTCCCTAATCAGCAGTTAATTGTTCTCCATTACGGAAAAACGCTTTCACACTCTCAAATGAACACTATTTATAGTGCACTGCTGGGAGGTGTTACCGGGAACCCTATAATGACAGATACCTTGCAGGACACAACTTCCTGGGATAAAAAACTTACGTTGGGAAAAAAAGTCCAGATCACTAATGGAATACAGCCGATGTGCGTGCTCGACAAAAACGAAAACCTGCATATTATATACAAGGGAAACCAGACCGGAGATGAGGGTATTAAGTATCTCAAAATGAATTTTGACGGAGAATTATCTGATAAATTCACGCTGTCATCTTCAGGCGATAATCCTCAGATAACTATAGATGTGAATGGTGATATCCATGCAGTATGGGATACCTTTAGTGCGTCCTATTACCGGAAAAAAACCGGAACAAACTGGGAAGATGTGATAGATTTGCCCCGACCGAAAAGTGAACGAAACTGGTTTCCTCATGTGGCTGCCGGACCTGATGGGACCGCTTATTGGGGACTTTGGGGAATCCAGGGAAGTCCCAATACAACTTATGCAGGATGGCTTGACGGTTCTGTTCCCAGACAACTGTATGCCGGGGGCGAAAACCGTCCACCCCGGTTGCTTGGTCCCACAGACAGATATGCAGGTGATGGGAATGTATATCTAATCCCGGGGGACAGGGTACCGGTGGTAAAAAATATTACATCCACGGGAACGACTGATTACAAAACACTGTCAGTCTTCAGCCAAAAAACCGGTGAAGGGTACAGTCCATTCTGGATGAAAGGGCAGCCTGCACTTGTATTTAATGAGGTATTAAGCGGAACAACTCCTTGCGGGATCGTTTTTAATTATCTCCCTGATAATGTAGCGTACCTGGTGAGTGGACCGATTACCGAAGAAGCCAGTTTTCCCCGGGCGGCTTATGATGAAACAAATGATCTTGTTTATGTATTCTGGCATGAGCATGGTGAAGTCTTTTATACCTGTTTTGATAATGGCAGCAAAACGGCATCTCCTAAAATAAGCATGGGAAAGAAAACCGGTGCTGGTCGCGGTTGTGGTGCAGGGGGCATTGCCTATACCGGTAATGGCGGCGTTTATCTCGTTTATTCTGATAACGGAATGCTTCAGCGGCAGGTGCTGGGTAATTACTCTGCAATGGTATCTATTGAACGAAATAATACCAGAATCACTTCTAATAAACAAATTTATGGTTTGGATAACCGAATATATGACATCAAAGGCAGACATATACAACAGTTACCAAAACAGGGAAATGGCAGGACTATTCACATTACCCGTGAGGGAAGAAAGTTTTTATCTGAATAAGCAGTAGTTTTGTCAGAACCACTTTACTAAAAGTGATTTTTAAAATAAAATATCAGCAGTACTCAGTAATATTGTGTTATCAATATAAAGACTGTACCAATTAACACAGAATGTATCATAGATATTTATTATTCCTCAGTTCAAACTTATTAATGCCTGTGCCAGAGCCTTACCAAGATTCAGCTGGCCTTTGGCATCAAAGTGGATTTTATCTGAACGTACCGTATACAAAGAGTTATCATCTGTATTTACATATTTCACTTTAGGCAATAAACCGGGAACAGCTGTTTGGGCAGCACGGACCGTTATTTGCCCGGCACCCATTCCAGTGGGATATTGGTTATCTGATAAACGACTCAATACAAAGGGAGCATCAATACCACTAAAGACATCCGTCCTGACTCTTTTTATTAAATTAACCAGATTGGTCTGATAGGTGTTTGGCTGGACGTTAGCATCAGCTTCTCCCTGTACCCATGCAAATCCCTTTAATATATATGCATCTCCCCGTTCAGTAAGTTTGGTAAGGGCACTATTTGCCGTACTTATAAAGGTCTTATAAACACCACCACTGGCAGACCAATTGTCAAATAAGGTAGTACCACCATAAGCATATTTCACAATAAGTATTTTTCGTGTTGGGTTCCCATCAGCAAGTGTTCGCCCTAGATTTACTTCCGGGCCAAACTCTTTAGGGTAAGTCGGCGCTCCTGCTCCATTGGCACTGCCGGGTGCCAGATTAATAAACTGATCGGCAGGCAGCATTGTCTGTGTTCCACCTGGCGATTTATGGTAATACAAAAGAACATCTGTTTGTGGATTTTTTAAAGATGCCGGGGTAATATCTGCAGCATTTGCACGGCCTACTGCATTAGATTGCCCAGCCAGAAAGTACACATCAAAAGTATCTTTGACATCATAAAAGGTAATACTGTCGATCTCAGAATTAACATAATTAACATTTGTGTCACCTTTATGAATATTCATTTCCAACCCGGTAAGTGAATCACTTATAGCATGAAAGGTTACGCTGTCTATACCTGCAACCATATGCGTTACGGTACTGTCATTCAAATGTACCTGCATTGCCTTTTCTCCGGTAACAGGTATTATAGATAGAAATGTTATTATCAGTATCAATTGTTTCATTTGTTCATCCTTTTCATGGCTAAATTTATCATTTACATGTAAACAGTTTTCTTATTACTTATTGGTAACGATGTATTTAAACGATTGTATGTGTTTTTCTCCAATAAGTCTAACAATAAACACACCATTTTTTATTGGAGTACCATCCCTTCGAGAATAATCCCAGCAGACCATGTTCATTTCAGGAAGTAACATTATGATTTGTTTTCCTTTAAGGTCAAATATTGCAGCCTTTTTAATATTATCATTTACCTGAAAAGTCTGCCCGTTAAAATCGAAATACTGTACTGAAGGAGATAAAACAGGCTTTACACTATTTACCGTAGTGGTGTCCTCCGGAACTTCACCCATAGACGGTTCACCAAACTGGAAAGCATATAGTTTGGTGTTTTGCATATATAATTTTAACCTGATATGCTGCCCGGTTAGTTGTGAAAGGTCGTACTTGCCCTGCCAGCTGATAATATGCTCAACACTGTCGGAGCTGATAGCGGTACAATCATCTTTTCCGTATCCTTCTATCACTTGGCCAGTGCTGTCCAGTATTTCAACCTGCAATGAGGCATTATTATCCGATGCGTCAGCATTAATTAATAAATGGTTGCCAGAAAACCGGAATTCCTTTGTCAACAAAGTGCCAGATGTATCGGTCGTATTCAGAGACATAAACCCATCCAAACGCCATTTAGCAATGGCAATTTTTACCCCACCTAATACCGGTGTGTGCTTGTTCGGAAATCCTCCATAATAAAGCCAAATTTCGTTTCCCATTCTTATGGGATAGGATGATGTAATAATCATACCGGCATCAAAACTTCCGGCATTTCCCCTTGAGATAATGGGGGTTCTGGAAGGGCGCTGCCATTGTTTGTTCAAGTCTCTGGAAAAGATCAGCTGCACATCTATAGGTCCCCTGTCGCCCTGGCCGGATGATTCCATCTGAAAAACCCAGTTAAAACCTATATAAATTCCTTCATAGGGGTAAAGGCCCATACCGTAACTCTGCGCATCAACATACCCTACTGCATCTTCGGCGTCTGTAAGATCCTTCATCATCACTGGAGTAGAAAAATGTTCTAAATCACTACTTACTGAATTAAACTGGATTCTCTTCCCTCCTTGCCATATTTTTTCACAGATAACATATTCATCTCGTACACTGTCATAAGCCATAGTGGACACATCACCATAAGGCAAATGGGTAGCAAGCAGGTTCCAGTGAATCCCGTCCACTGAATAAAAAGTTTGATATTTATGGGGGTTTACGTATGTAAGCATCTTGTATCTTCGTTCCGGAATATCATCCTCATCAATGACCACAGAAGAAATTTCGAAATTCCCCACTATATTTGTGTTTGGAACGACTCCCAAATCCAATGGTTTTTCCCAGTTAATACCGTCTTCAGAAGTCGCATAACAGGTGATTATTACCTTATTATTATAACCGGTATACCACATTTTATATAGGCCGCTATCTTTAAGAACCGTGCCATATATCCAGGTTCCCGAACCGTTGCCCTCCCAGGCATATTCGGCCTCCACAACCGGCGGTAATTTCTGAGCCTTATTTAGTACGCGATTTACATTAGCCATAGTGTCTATCAAAAAATCATCAATAAACAACTGCTTTCTTATTGAAATATCCAGTGGCTGTAATGAGGTAGTTCCGATCGTATCTTCAGTAACCCACTGTGCATCGTCATAGTAGGCTGTACCGGTATTGGCTGCCGTTCCATATACAGCGATCGTAGAATAATGAGCCTCGGCAGGAGCAAGAGCGGTTATCTTCATTTTATACCAGGTTCCGAGAATATTATTTTCCAGGTGTACTTCTTTTATTCTGACGCTATCGCTGTTCCAAAATTCAAGATACAGTCGTCCGATGCCTGTTTTCAAATAACACATTACTGAAGCGGTGCATTGAATTGAATTTGGGGGATTAAGTGTAACGCCGCTTGATCGGGCGATGGGAGCATCGGAGGGGCCTGTATCGGTAAGACGAAGACTGTGTTGTCCTTCAAATACTATTTGGGAATCTATTGAAACCGAAGCACCTTTTATATTCCAGGAATCAGGTATTTCCTGCGTAACCGATTCAAAGCCCGGATTTTCTACATTCGAAAAAACCGTAGATAATAATACTCCAATAAAGAAAAATTCTTTGATAGACAAGAAGCCTGATACCAAAATCCAACGTTTCATTTTTTAGACCTTTTTCAATTTTAAAATTTGAATTTTCGTATACAAATTTCTTTTCCTGTTTTGACAACTACAGAATAAACACCTGAAGAAAGTTGTAAATCACTTAAGGAGAGGTTTAATGGGCCGGTATTAACCGTTCCAAAAAAAAGCCTGGATATTTTGGCACCTTTTGAATTGTAAAGATAAACATCCAGTTTTGTTTGTTTATAAACATGAAGACTTAGAGTAGAAGGTGTTATGGTAAAGCCAATATTACCTTTCTCCGCAAGCTTTGAATCGGTCTGCTTTATAGCATCACCTACCCCTACCGGGTTATCATTATAGATTTCAATCTTAACAATACTGTCCAAAGCAAAGCTATCCAGCGCAATCATGGTATCATTGCTAAATACTATTTTACTGAGAGAAGCAAGTTTTACTTCAGACACATCCCCCTTGAGGGTTATTTTCATAACATCTTCTGCCGAAACAGCCAGAAATGCCAGAAAAATAATTCTTATTATGTTCGTTATGTATTTCATATTTTTTCCTTTATAAAAAAAATGTGTATTTTCCTTGTGCCAATCTTCGAATTCATTATTCTACCACCACACATTCAGTCATCATCATTTTACCCTGACTAAAAGAAACAAAATAAATCCCTGGGCTAAGCCTGTTGTTATTCATGTCAGTCCCATCCCATGGAACAAAACGCTGCTCATTATTGGTATCTATATGCCAGTTTTTAACAACTTGTCCATTAATATTATGAACGGACAGGGAACCAGGAATGCCTTTATTATAACGTCCTTCCAGACGTATTTGTGAATGTTTTTGAACAGGATTAGGAGTGATTCTCAAAGAAGGCCGCATAACCAATGTTTTGGTAAATGCACTGGTAACCTTGCGATTGTATAGCCTTTCTACTTCATAGGGTGTCAAGCCTCTATTAAATATTTTTAACTCATCTATACTTCCGCTATAGTAGTCTCCTTTAAAACCTCCTAATTGGGTGACCGTACTTAATGCAACTGCTCCTTCTATTCCTTTATGGGTATCCATCAATTCACCATTAAGGTATATAGAAGCCGCACCTTCCTCATAGACACCTGCAATATGTATCCATTCATCTTTCACCAAATTTGCTGAAGCAATGCCCGGCCGTGAGAAGCCTTCTACGGTAGAAACGCGGAAACATAATTCTTTAGTTTTTGCGTCTTCATAAAGGACATATGAATTTTTATCAGAAGCAACAATTCTGGCATAATCTGTTGATAGTTCAGATGGAAGCTGTGCCAGGTTTACCCAGACAGAAATAGAAACACCTTTTGTTTGTATACTCAAACTATCCGTGGTCGGGACAAAAACGGTATCAGTTTCACCATCAAAACTAAGTGCCATTCCCTCTTTGCCCGATATCCATTCAGGACCATCTACACCCAAATTATTCATATTCATAGAATAATCCCTGGTGGAATCCCCCTGTCCTTCATTGAATCCCCAAAAAGCAACAAGTCCGGGCAGATATTTGGTATGGATAAACGTCCATTCGGTACCATCTGCTATTGTGTTTGGTACAAAAGCAGTATCCGTAATATTATTAACGCTTAATGTATAAGAAGCACCTTGTTCTAAATCGGACGTCGTTAAAAAGACTGTTTTCAGGTCACCACTTAAAATCGCGGAGTCAATAGAAATAGCATCGTCAAGAGTACTACCAGACACCTTTGCGGTAACAGAGAGGTCCTTTGCAATAGTATAATTGGTTAAGGTTTCTGCAGGGCCTTTGGTAATAGCTTCACTAAACATTACAACCACTTTATTTGCACTTCCCGATGAAGTTACATTAATAAGCTCAGGGGAAATAATATCTGGTTCCGAAATCGCTGATACGACATTACTAAAACCACTGGTTAACCGTGACCCATTAATGGCTTTTATCCGGTAATAGTACTTGGTATTTTTCTTTGGCAAAACGTGTGTCAATGTAGTGACATTCTCTACTTTCTTATAAACAGCATTCGGTGGATTATTTTCACCTGCATATACTATATAACCCATGACACCAGTCTGTGCATCAGAAGCAGCAGACCAACTCAGGGAAACATCCATGTCAGACACTACCGGCTTATTCATTACTGCAGCGGAAGGAGGGCTACCATCCATTCCTTGTAAAACACCAATAAGGGACCTTGGATCATCTGTAATAATACCGTCAATACCCATGTTGATAAGATAAGTCATGGAAGCTACATCATTAACCGTCCAGCGCCACACTTCAATCCCCTTCTGATGAGCATAAGTTATAAATGGTACAGTTTCCCCGCCACTTCCACCTATTGCTTCCCCGTTAATAGTCGCCAATTTATCCACATCCGCTGTTAAGAAATCACCGACAAGCAGAAGCGCATCCTGGGTTGGGTCGATTAAATTTCCTTCTTGAAGTTGCGGATAGTTAAAATTAAACAGGATAACCTCATCAGTCATTTCATGCATTTTAATTTTATAGAGAACTTTAGGCATGGAAGCACTTTTCATTTCAATACAAACTTTTATTTTTCCTTTTGCCACATTCAAAGCCTCACTTAAGGTTGGCACCTGCCCACCACCTATAATACTGAGATTACGGATATACTTAAAGGTTAATTTTTTAATTTCCCCGGTTCCATTCGTCATTCGGTTAACCGTATTATCATGCATAATAACCATTGAATCATCAACAGTAGTATACACATCCAATTCAATATAGTCCGCACCGATTTCAATTGCCTTTTGAAAAGCAGCAATGGTGTTTTCAGGAGCTTCGAGAGATGCTCCACGATGGGCGATAACCTTCACAAATGCCTGAGCGGTTAACACTGAGAATATGAGTATTAAAAGAAGTGTTTTAGTTGTTATGTTTTTTATAGACATATCAAAACCTCATTATTACGAATAATTCATTAACTAAGTGACAATCATCATTTTTACTTTATGCATGTCATTCCCCTGCTTGACAGGGGAATCCAAAAAAACATACAGTAATTTCTTTTTAATTTACGTACTAATATATGCTGGATTCCCCGGTCAAGCCGTGGAATGACTGTCTTAGACTTTTCATCTTTACTTATTACACAGCCTGTAGTTCCAGTAATTATAACAATACTTCCTATCAAGTCTATCCCTAATAAGTACATACAGCCCCCGGATTTTCTGGTGTTATTTTATAGGTGTGAGTATGCATACTTACCGTAACATTCCCATGTATCCCATTTATATAAACAGGGATTTTTTGTGCTCCAAAATATTTCTTATTCTGCCAGCCTCGAGAATCGCACCACACCCATGATGTTGCCGGTATCAATGCATTTTCAGGACTTACCTTGGTAAAAAAGGTGTTAAAATTTTCCTTGCGAGTCCCATGACCCGGCACTTTAAGAATATCGGCATTTAACTGTTCAGCAGTTAAATGGGCATTCAAACCAACATTCACATCCCCGGTAAACAAAACTGTTTTTAATCCTGCAGTCCATTTCATTATCAGAGACATATCATCGATAGTAGGAGAATCCATTGTTGCTGATGGCCCTTTTTGTGCCATGACTATTTCTATTTTTGAGCCATAGGGAAGATTATATACCTGACCAGTCTCCGGTTCAATGATATTCGCCCCTTTTGCTTCTAAATCTATGATAAATTGTTCAAAGTCCGCAAAATCACATTCAGAATCCAAATCACAAAGATTTTTTGGCGGTACGGTCATATAAAAGTTTTTGATTTTAATTTTTTCTTTAAGCATTTCACGTACACCCTGGTAATGGTCAAAATGCGCATGAGAAAGAAAGAAGTCATGAACAACAGTTATGTTCTTCTCCTTAAGAAAAGGAATAAGTGCCGTTTTGGCTTCTAACGTCAATCCGGCATCAACCATAATTACCCTGTCTTTTATGGTAATAATATTAGCATCACCCTCATTCACACCAATACTCACATTAACCATGTGCCAGGTGGCTACCAGAGCACCCGAATCTAACGGCGTATCTGAAAATTCGATATTCCCCAAATCTACGGTATCCTTATCTAAGGGAAGCGTAACCGTACTATAGTTATCTTTAGTAATCTTTAATGAATCCCATACATTGGCAGATACTTTTAACAAACTGGCGGAAGAGTAACCCGATACTCTGGTAATTACCGGATACCGATTTCTGTATTGTGCAATATTGCAAACGATATGCGAGAACACCTTGGCCCCGGCATTAATTTTTATAAGGTATATACCTGTTTTAACAGACCGGGGTATTAACCCGGTAAGCCATAAACTATATATACCAGCTTCTTTCACATTGAAGGTGTTGGACTCTACTAACTCACCCTTAAGTGAATTAATAGAATAGTGAATATTCATCGATGAAGCTATCGGTAATTGAAGATGACCAACATAAGATTTTTGTTTATTCCTATTTTCCCATTCCCCAATGTTAACAGAGTTACCATAACTGATAACAAAATTTCCATTTTCATCAGTTTCCGCGCTAAGTTCAGCACTATCCAGAGTGACAGTGGCACCTTGAACCGGCGCCCCGTAAACTTCAGTTACCTTACCTTTTATTAAAAAGTTCTTTTGCCCATAGCCAAAAAGGGTTAGTGTAAAACAAATACATAAGATGTTAACCCAGAATTTTTCTTTCATCACTTTCCTTAAGCTATTCTTGTTGTTTTTAAGTTCATATCTATAAAAATGGTTAGCACATAAACACTATTACGTTAATGGACATATATCCTAAAACCAGTCATTCCCGCTACGTCGGGAATCAAAAACACAGGTGCTTATAAGATCAATCATATTATTCAGCTATCGTTATTTTTGCAATAAACAGTTCATTTTCTCTTTCCACTACCACAGCATACACACCGAAACCAAGATTGTATCCCTCTAAAGAAAAACTTAATTGGTTTGAATAGGTGTTTCCGGAAAATAATTTGGTGATTACAGCCCCCTGCTTATCAACTATTTGCACATCAACCCGTGAATGTTTTTCCATATTGACAATAACATTTGATCCATCAAAGGAAATCCCAATATGCCTATCTGATTGCGTATCTTTTCCAGCCTCAGACAAATTGCCAGTCTCTGATAGATTTTCATTATACCGTTCAATTTTGTCAATACCCTCCACCGGCAAACTTTCCAGAGAAGTCATGGTATCATTGCTGAAAACTATTTTACTGAGAGAAGCAAGGTTCACCTCTGACAAGTCCCCAGAAAGGGTTACCTTCATTATACTCTCTCCAAAAACAGGAGCTAATATCAACAGAAGAAGACTTATTATTTTTATGTATTTCATATTTTTCACCTTTTTTTATAATAATCAGTAGTTAGTAGCCAGTCAATGTCATTAAGTTAACCAATATCTGTCCCAAAACCAGTCATTCCAGCTTGTCTGGAATCAAAATGATAGATACAGAGTGCATATTTATTTCAATTTTAGAAATTGTAAAATACATCTATACCTAATTTTTGATTCCGGACAAGCCGGAATGACTTGGTTTTGGCAGTTTTTTATTCTCATATCCTTTTACCTTAATGACATAGACTGACTACTATTTAAGCATCATACCCAAAGGGCATAAGTTTCATTGATCATAATGCATATTCCACATACATTTTGTTCAATTCAGCTTTATCATCCTTTTTACCATAACTTTTTCACCTATCTTCACTTTTGCAAAATATTGTCCTGCACGCAATATTTTACCATCATCCTTTTGTCCATCCCATGTAATAGAATGCGTTCCAGGTTTTAATATTCGGGATTTGAATGTTCTAACCATTTTCCCGTCTATCCCGTAAATATCCAGTTTCACTGCCTGAGTAGTTTTCAAGCTAAAACTCACCTTAGTCATATTATGAAAAGGATTCGGAAATAAAGAAATTTCATCGACCTGAATATTTCCAGACTCTACATGAATCACATCATTTTCCAACAAAACATATTCCCTGCTGCCAATAGTACCATTGACATCACGAACCGCTACCTGGATTCGGTTTAAAGAATCAGGTTTATCGCTTAAAGCCAGACCTGTTGCCGTCATATGGACAACATCTTTTGCTCCATCTCCTTTATCAAAAACACCCGGCTTCCAGCCACTCCAGCTGACACCGCCATCGCCTGAATACTGGTAGGAACCTGAAAAATATTCTGCCCCGATCTCCATAGCTGATAAATCCCGGCTGACTACCTGCACTTCATCAATGTAGCCTTTAAAGTGTTCCCAGCGGTTAACCGGATGCCCTATCCTGAAAGGCTTAAACTTGAACATTTTATAACCAGACAGGTCCTGGGTTATTTCAAGCTTTCCATCAATGTATATTCTGCCCTTGCTGCCATCATAAGTGAAAGCGACATGCTTCCATACATTATGAGCAAAACTTCCTGCCGGAGTAGCAATATTTGTTCGCTTTCTATTAATGTCCCAGGTACTGACTGATATCTTGTTGGACAAACCCCACATCTGCAGTGACCCTTTTTCATCATGCCCGCCCATAACAAAAATGGTTTTATCATTTTCAGCTTTCACCCAGAGAGAAACAGTGAAAGCATGCCCTCTGCCAAAAGCACCAAAACCCATGTCTAAATAATCGTTATCCCCATCCAGATAAAGCATTTTTTCCTGGCCGCCATTAGTCTTCCAACTTTCATGATCAACAAACTTCGCATCGCCATGCAATGTTCCGTTAAAACCATTCCCCGAAGCATCATCGGTATTATTATCAAGATGTAGCAAAACAATAGTTTCATCCTTCAACACGCTTTCCTGGCTCCCAAGACGCAGACCACCAATATCGGACAGCTCTAAAGCAATATCGAGATTATCTGCAGTTCTGGTGGTGGATAAATTGGCAATTTGAGGTGGCAATTGAACTTTTACAGGATATACCGCACTGCTTAAAGTATCTGTTCCTCCCATGATAAAAAATCGTATTTTATTCAGTTTACCCGTTGTTTCTTCAAACGGTACTGCCGTCACGGTTACCGTTTCTTTTGTGGTACTGCCAGTTGTCCCTGTACATTCCGCAGGATGAGCAATCCAGGTATTCCCCCCATCCGTTGTATATTCACACACAACAGAACTCACATCAAGTCCTTTTGCACTTATAACTTTTATAGACATTGTTGCAGGAATACTCGTTACCACTCCCTCATTACCCAAATTAGTCCAGTCCAGGGCTGAAACGGGAACGGTAAATTGTTTTTTCCAAATTCGGGGACCGCGATGATAAGTACCTGTATATTTATCCTTTATCTTAAACATCACTTTATTAAGCGTGCTGCTGATCTTATTAAAGGGCACTCCCCTGGCGGTTATCGTCACCCAGTCTTTTGTCCCTACGGTACCGATAGCACTTACATTATCATGTTTTATCCACTTCGTATTGTTCTGAACAACTTCATCGACCGCATAATAGCATTCCACCGAATCGGGATCCAAACCTGCGAATGCACTCCTCACCTGTACCTGGCAATCCGGCGCCGAACGGGCAACTGCAGTGCCCGGACTAAAATTACGCCATTCCGGTATTGTTTCACCCTTTTTGGTAACAGAGCGGATTATTGGTGTTTTTTTCGCCCAGTCAGTGCCCCAGTCACCCGAACTTCCCCGGGACTTTTTATTAAAATGGAACAAAAGAATGTTTCCAACATTGTTATATGCTTCAGTGAACCAGGTTCCAAACCGGTCATCAGGTAAAGGTGTATCAACAGTCTGTTGATCAAGAACTGTTATCCAAAGACTCACCCCCGCAAATTTATCGGGATGATTATTCTTGAAGGTAAATATCTGTGGATAATAACTGGTATAATAAGAGTCGTTAAAAAGTTCCTGGAACAATCCATCAAGACCATTCCAACCAGTGACTTTATAATTACACCCCACATCTATGATGGATATCGGGCATTCTCCCCTGGGACTGGCTGCTTTTGCATTGTTCTGTAACGCTGTATAACGGACTTCTGTAAAAGGAGCATCGCTGTAAGACTCACATCCACCTTCCCAACCCATAAAAGGTACTTCTATCAGTATCATATCCACTCCCATAGAGGAAAGCCCTCTGACACTACCCAGCATTGTCTCTGTATTGTCAAATCCAGTAAAATTTCCACTTACCCATAAACCGTATTCATGGGCTTCATGCACCCATTCTGATTGAGAATAATCCTGTCTGCCTTTTCCAAAGGTTACATTTCTAAATTCAACTCCGTTAATACCATCCTTAATCAGATCTTCAAAGGTAAGACTTATATCATCTGCTGGAGTTTTACTGGTTACATTGTGTAAAACACTAACTTCAAGCATCACCATACCGTTTGGAGGTGTTTTAGCATTTACAACACCAGTAAAAAAAATAATACTTAGGATTACAATCAGCTTTATCAAAATTTTCATAAGTTTCTCTTAGTTCTTAGTTATGAGCTAATTTATTTTTACCATTTTTTTTACTCACCCCGTCACTTCGAGTGATTCAGCTGAAAGCTGAATTGTATCGAGAAGTCAACTAATACGCTCAATTTTAAGTCTCTAGCACCTATTTTGTGTTCTCGATACTCAATATGTGCGATTCATTGTATTGTTTTATTATTTCCATTTTCGCCATCCCGGTAGGGTCGATTCATGACCCAAGCCGATGCCATAAGTGGTTTTTATGCGAGCTTAAAGGAGGCATAAAACGCCGACGCCTAATCGACCCTACCGGGTGGGTAAACATATTTACCGTAACATCATTAATTTTTTAACCATCACCTGATTTCCAACTTTAACTCTGGCAAAATACTGACCTGCTGGTAACAGATTCCCATTATTATCAGTACCATTCCAGGATAATCCATTTTTACCTGCGGAGAGTTTATTCTCACCTAGACTTTTCACAACCATTCCATCAATGCTATATATATCCAGTTGTACACTCTGTGCTGCTTCCAGATTAAAAGTCATGGTCACTTTTGTTTTAAAGGGATTTGGGTAAAGTGTCAAACCCGTTACCGTATTAACGCTTGCTTCGACAGAAACAAAATCGTCAGCAGTCAATGCGTATTCTTGTACACCGGTATGGCCATATTCATCTCTTGCGGCTATCTGTACCCTGTTCACTGAATCAACCTGGCTGGTAAATTTTATTCCTTTCAGTGAAAACTTCGCTGACGCAGCTGAAGCACCTGTGCCATTTAATTCTGATTTGGTCCATTCACTCCAGGTATCGCCGCCATCTGATGATACTTTATAAGCACCTGAAAAATAATTACTGGCAACTTCTGCCGCACTTAATGCAGTCCCAATTATTTGAAATTCATCAATGTAGCCTTTAAAATATCTTGATCGGTTCGATGGCCTACCCATCATAAGAGGTTTATAAGCATATATTTTGTATCCACCCCAGTCTTCTTCCGCAGCCAGGTTACCATCGATATACAAGCGACCATTTAAACCATCAAAGGTAACGGTGACATGATGCCATTCATTATTAGAAAAACTACCTGCTTGTGAATTAAGTGCAGGGAAAGCTGTCCGTGGATTACTGAATACTTGAATTTTTATACGATTGGACAATGGCATAATCTCGAGGGACCCGGCGCCTTCATGCTCACCAAGGATAATCGGAGTATTGCTATTTCCCGCATTTAACCAGGCTGATATGGTAAATTCAACTGTTCGTCCCAAATAACCATGTCCAAAATTCACAAAGCTATTAACTCCATCCAGGCTTAAAACAGATTCTTTACCACCGGAACTTTTCCAGGAATCTACTTCTTCGAGTTTTGCATTACCATAGAGTTTACCGTCCTGTCCATTACCAGAGGCATCTTTTACGTCTCCGTTAAAATGATAAAGCACTACTGCATTGTCCCTTACCGGAACATCCTGGGAACCCAAAATGACGCCCTTACTATCCTCTGCAGAAACACTAAAATCATAATTTCCTGACGCTCCACTTGTGGTATTTATTTTTGCAAATGCAGGAGGAAGTTGAACGTTAACTGCGTATTCTTCAGTAGAAAGAACATACTCCGCTGTGGTTTTAATAGATAATCGCAATTTGTTTACACCGGGTTTGTCATCCTTAAAAGGTATCTCTTTGACCGTTACAATTTCGTTACCCTTTGTACCGGCACTTCCGGTAATTTTTGTTGCATGTTCCTGCCAGGTGGTTCCTCCATCTGTTGAAAACTCGCAGGTTAAGGACGTTACGTCCAGACCATCTGTGGTATCCTGAATGGTGAACTTAAAACTTGCAGTCAAACTATTGGTAACCAGTTTTTTCACCGTCTGTGTTCCCTGAATCGCAGACCATCTGGACCCGGTATGAGCAAAACTTTGAGACGTTTTCCAGGTACGCGGCCCACGGAAATAATTTCCTGAATAGACATCCTTTATTTTAAACTTGACCCTCCCTGCAGGAAGCCCTTTGGCAGTTATAGTAACCCAGTCTTTTGTTCCGCTGGTTCCTGTAGCACTTACCTTGTTGTATTTAACCCATCTCATAGATTCTGCCTGATAATAACACTGGACGCTGGCAGGGTCCAATCCTGTAGAAGCACTTTTAACCTGAATCTGCACATCCGTTGGGCCTGTTATTGCAAAATTACTCCAGGTTGGTATAGATTCTCCTTTTCCTGTTGTTTTCGTGATATACGGACCTCTGTGATTCCAATCACTCCCATAACCAACATCCGCGTTACCTGGACCATTTCGGTCCCACTGATACAAAGAAACATTCCCTACTCCATTCCAGACGGTAGAAAACCAGCTTTCGAAATAAGTGTAAGAGAGATTTGTTGAAGGTATAGTTGATAAATCATCTGTCTTCAACCATATATAACATCCAACAAATTTCCCTGGATTGGCTGCCTTATAATTATTCATATGGGTAAATGTAGTGGTTCCCCATGCAGGAGCATACATTTCTGAATACAAACCATCAGTATTGATGCTGGCAAAATTTGCATTACAAAAAGCATCATTAATGATAATAGGAAAATTATCAACAAGTTTAGCCGTATTCCCAATGGTTTTTAATTTCAAATAATCATCTGCCGTAAACGTTCCAGCCCTGGGTGCAGAACAGTCGTCGGTGTAAGGCTCCTCAATAACAGCATAATCACAACCAACTCCTGCGGCCACTTCAATCATCTGTTCCATAGTCGCGTTTCCATCACGTGTCCATACCGCACCACATACATATAGACCATATTCATGTGCATCATTCACCTTTTCTGCAACGGTATAATCTTTGTCCCCTTTACCATACATAGGAAAATGTGCTACATTCATTCCGCATTCTACCCACTCATTCAAATGCTTATACCAGTTACCAGGACTTCTTTTAGATCCCCACCAGTCCAAATACTGGTTTACCAGCATAACGGACTTTGCAGGGGGGGTGTTGGCGTGGATGGTGCCTGCCGCTATTCCCAGTATCAAAAATATGAGTGTTAGGTGTTTTTTCATTTTCATTTCCTTGTGTTGTTTGTCTTAAGTCTAATCAGAGGCCATTAAGTAGTCAGTCGCCTGTCCTCCGTACGCAGTACTGCGGAAGGCGGGTCAGTATTCAGTCCTCAGATTTATTTTAGTGGCTTCGCATGTATAATAAATTCGCGAAGCGCATTTTCTAACTGATTACTGGTAACTGAATACTGATTACTACTTCAGCATCATTATTTTTTTAACCTTCATTTGATCACCAATCTTTATCCGGGCAAAATATTGTCCCGCATGTAATTCCTGGCCAACATCGCCCCTGCCGTCCCATTCCAGAGAATGCGAACCCTGTCTGAGCAGACCTGATTGATACGAACGTACCAGCTTCCCGTCTATTCCATATATGGTAAGTTCCACTGTTTGTGCTGTTTTCAAATTAAACCCAAATCGAATTTTATCACGAAAAGGATTTGGATAAAGAGTGACATTAACCTTCTCACTTATTGTTTTACCAGCAGACACCACATCACCTTCCAACAGATAAAATTCACGTAAACCGGCATCACCATTTAAGTCCCGAGCGGCAAACTGGATTATGTTAAAAGAATCAGGTTTCGAGCTCATAGCTGCTCCGCTTAGTTTAAAAGTAGTTACGCCGCCAGAGCTATCCTCAATAGCACCCGTTTCCCAATCACTCCAGCTTATACCGCCATCACCGGAATACCGGAAAACACCTGAATTATATTCAGTAGCCACTTCGTCAACCCCAAGTGCCCGACTGGTAAACTGCACTTCATCCAATTCCCCTTTAAAAAACCATTGACGGTTAAATACTTTTCCAAGGCATAAAGGCTGTGAACGCCACAAATTAAAACCCGTCCAATCTTTTGTAGCCTGAAGGCTCCCGTCTACATAAACATTTGCAAACTTTCCATCCCAGGTAAAGACAAAATGATGCCATTTATTATGAGAAAAGGAGCCTGCGGCAGTAGTCAATCTATAGCCTTTTCTAGTCATGTCCCAGGCATTTATATCAATATTTCCCGCATTAAAACGGAAAAACAAAGTTTGATATGCTTCATTCTCGCCAAAAGAAATTGCCGGTTGAGTATTTTCGGCTTTTATCCAGGCAGAAACAGTAAAGAGTTTTGAACGGCCAAGCTGGTTAAAACCCAGATTCACATAATCATTCACACCATCAAACTTAATTGCTTTACCGGCATTCGGAGACCAGCTGGCGTCCACATAAGTCGGTCCACCAAGAGCTGTGCCCTTAAATTCATTGCCTGCACTATTGGTTAAGTCACCATCCAAATGCATAAGAAGAAGTGTTTCTTCTCGGAGACTGGCAGGCTGAGAGCCAACGACCAAACCGTTTTCATCATGTGCTTTCACCGTAACATCAAGGTTATCACCAGTCCTGGCTACTGTTAAATTTTCAGCAACAGGAGGTAAATCAACTTTTACTGCATAATCTGAGCTTTTTAAGGTATCAGTACCTGCTATAACTCTGAACCTGATTTTATTTAATTTCGCCTTATCATCTGAAAAAGGTATACTATCAACCGAAACAATATGTTCCCCCTGTTCGTTCATTCCCTGAGAAGCTTTCGCAGGATGGGTTTTCCAGGTACTACCACCATCGGTTGTATATTCACAGACTACCGAGGCAAGATCAATTCCGGTAGCATCTTTAAGATTAACAGTAAGGCTGGCAGGCAAGCTGGTGACCACACCATCATTTTTAAGATTTGACCAATCCAGTGCTGCAATTTTTACCGTATACTCCCTTTTCCAGATTCGTGGACCCCGGTGGTATAAATACGGATAAACATCCTTTATTTTGAACATGATTCTATTATTACTACTTCCTACTTTGTTAAAAGGGACTCTATGAGCAGTGATAGTTACCCAGTCTTTGGTCCCCTTTGTACCAGTAGCACTTACATCATCATGTTTAATCCATTTGGTATTTGGAGTGATTTTTGGATCTACCGCATAATAACATTCAACCCAGGTTGGATCCAATCCCCCATCAAAGTTTGTTTGTACCTGCACCTGGCAATCGGGAGCAGACTTATTAACACTGCTGCCCGGGCTGAAGCCTTTCCATTGAGGAACCGTCTCGCCAAGACCTGTTGTATTTTTCATATAATTAGATATATACGACCAGTTAGTACCCCAGTCTTTAGATACACCTTTTTGTTTTTTATTAAAAATAAACAAGATTATATTTCTGGTTTGGGTCCAGCTATCCTTAAACCATAATTCGAAATCGCCAGCCCCCAGTTGATTGACCGCTCCGGCATAACCACCGTAATTGGCATACAAATCTTCACCATCTCCACCGGAACCTGCAATAGCCCATACCCACATACCAGAAAATGTGCCAGGATGCTCATCTATATATTGTTTTGTCTGGGCAATATAGGGATGCCAGGAATCTATATATACTTCATTAAAAGCACCATCTACACCTGTCCAACCCCACAATTCCGAGAAACAGGATACATCAGAAATAACAACTGGACATTCCCCCCGGGGACTTGCGGCTTTGGTCATGGCCTTAAGTTGATTATACACAGATTGATTAAAAGGCTGTCCTTCATAATGAGGGTTTTTACAATCCGCCCAGGCAAAGGGCTCATCAATTTGTACAAAATCAACTCCCAATTGAGCACAATGCTCAAGGGCCCGATCGGTTAAAGAAGCAAATCCCCCGCCAGCAACCCATAGCCCGTATTCATGAGCTTCATGAACCATTTCAGCCTGACTGTAATATTGTTTGCCAAAACTCCAGGCCCGAAAGTGCACACCATTTATACCGGCTGCAATAAATTCTTCGAAGGTCCAGCGTTCATCCGAAGGAGCTTCTTTACTCGTCAGTAATTGTAGTCCATCTATATCCGCCATAACCATGCCTCTGGTAGGTGTTTTAGCTTCTACAATGGTAAGCAGAATTACCAGCGATACCAAGACTGTTTTTATTTGTTTTATCCTCATATTGCCCTCTTTTTTGTGAATTTATTGATAGGACTAACTACCATTTTTTTCAGTTTATACTTTTAACAAAAGTTTTATTTTTTCTTCTTATTCTTCAAAAAGAAGAGGTGTTTCGGAGAAGAATTATCTTCTGAATCTGGCAAAACAACCAAATATCACCTTTTCTTTAGAAATTCGAAATTTTATTACCACCCTAAGTCTGATATTTTTCACCCATTTAATTATACCACTATAATAATCCTAAAGGGAATTTCACGCAACCAATATTTTATGTATTATGCAACTCAATCTACTTAAATATTATTTAAGTTCTCTTATATAGCTTAATTTAAATAGGTTACAGTCTTTCTCTCTTTTATTTTTTTGAAAATTTTCATCAATTTACTGTAATAAAAAAGCAGATTAAACACCATTATTTTCCCAAATAATCAATAACGGAGGGGGTATCCTTAGAAATGTGGAAATTATTGGAAATTCAGGATTAAAAACTAAACGATTTACCACCCCATGCAGGTACGATTTGTCATCAAGCCACTATATACCCCGTAGGGACAATTAATGCATCGTCCCTACGAGTATATCATAACTATCGAGAGGCCCTCCCTGCATCTCAAAGTGATGCAGGGGGGCTCATTTTAAGTCTGGTCCCCGAGCTGTCAGAAATTCTGCAAAATGATTTTTTTCTGAGAGACTCTGGCATCTTTTTTAAATTGGAGCAGGTATACACCTGACTGATATGCGGATAGATCAAGAACCATTTTTTGTTTTTGAATCGTTTTTCTTAACAACTGTTTGCCGGTTGGGCTATTTACCGAAATATCCCCATGCATCCAATTCAGAGAGTTAAACCCAACAAATAATCGGTTTCCATGTGCAAAATTATTTATGGTGATTCCATTTTCTTTTTGTTGAGACGCAACACTTACAACATTAACAGTAATCTTTACTCCTGAACTCCATTCTGAGTCTCCATCATTACCTTTAGCCTGGATATAGTAAGTATATGTGTTTCCAGCCTGGACAGTAGAATCGGTGTAACTGCTTTCCGCCGGATAACCAATTTCATTGTCATCAGCCGTACCATCTCGGGCAACCCGATAATATTTAACACCTCCTAAACCGAGAATAGCGTCCCACGTCAAGTCAACTTTTACTCCATCAGTCGTTACTATTACGTTTTTGGCGGCAGTACTTCCAGTGGAGACTGTTGCCACAATGGGCCAATGATCTGAATTAGCCAGATTTGTGTTGCTGTACGGAACATGGGTTTCAGTATAAAACGCTTTCTTTATAAAAATAAAATCGATCTGATACCCTTTACCGGGTGGGCGGATACCGCTTTCGGATGTACTTACCGTAGGCAATTGCGTCTTGAGAAAATCCTGCCCTGATTCCAGCCAACCAGCATCCATCACCATGGTAACCGCAGGTTCATTAAAAGCCGTATTAAAGTCACCAGTCATTATTTTAACCCCACTATACCCATTGGTATAATTTAAAAGCGAGGTAACAGAAGTAACCCTTTTAGCCATGTCTTTATGGGGCCAGACATGGGTCATAAAAAAATGAACATCCGTACCCTGTACATCTACGGTTAGCCGCCCCACTTTCATTTGTGTCACTGGGTCTATTGTATGAACCCCCTGTGACTTTATCGGATATCGGCTTAGCAAAAGCATGCCCTCCCAGCCGAATGTGGCAATAGTATATGAATGCATTTCATAACCTTGAGATTTCAGACGGGCAACTATATACGTAGCCCAGTTTTTGGTAACGCCCCCTGAATTACCGTAATTAAGAGCTACTTCCGTCAACCCGACCAAATCAGCCTTCTCATCAATAATCCCCTGAACCATTTGGTTCAGATGACTGTTCTCAAAACTGAGACCACTGTAACAACCGATGTTGTATCCCATGGCTTTTATAGCAAAAACATCAAGTTGCAATAAAAAAAAGAATGAGACAACCAAAACCATTCTTACAAATTTATTTTTACCCATAATGCATGAGCTGACATACGTGGTTGTTATTGTCAAAATTTACTCCGAGTTAAAACATTCTATACTATAGTATTATATTGATTTTAATAGTTCGGCGAATAGCCTTATAATATATTGTATACAAAACCACCATTAATACAATATCATATCTGATGCAATGTTTACCACTTTTGATTACAGCGTAAGCAAAACGCTCTATTTACCGTAAAATCAGTCCTGGAGCACAACGCCTGCCCACCTTCCTTAGCCCTCCGCAGCACAAAGTGCAAAGGAGGGCGGAGGGCAGGAAGGCGAGGTGGTCGGGGGCATGTCCCGCCATAGCCTACAGGCGAAGGCGGATGATTAGTTGTAGTCGACCTGTCAAGGCACAGCCCTTTTTGGCGACGCATGATTGCATATTCGAGGTTAGTGAATTATGTTAAGTTTATGAATCAAAACACCTATCAATTATTCATATTGTATAAAACAGGGGAACAATCAAATGATTAACTTCAACCATACATGTTATTCT
>JADFYW010000045.1 GCA_015232855.1 Fibrobacteria bacterium | reverse complement strand
ACGCCATCTTTGTCGTAACACGGATAGCGTAGGGGTAAGTACCAACGGCTGTTTTGCAGAATATCTGGTAATACCTGCCTCTAATGCCTTCCCGGTGCCTGATGGTATTGGCGATGATATAGCTGCTATTTTGGACCCTTTGGGGAACGCAACCCATACGGCGCTCTCCTTTGACCTGGTTGGCGAAGATGTGTTGATAACGGGTGCCGGTCCCATTGGTGCAATGGCTGCGGCAATCTGCCGGCATGTGGGTGCTCGCCATGTAGTTATAACTGACGTAAATGACTACCGGCTTTCGCTGGCAAAAAAAATGGGAGCGAGCAAAGTAGTTAATGTGCAAAAAGCAGAATTGACAGATGTTATGGATGAGCTGGGCATGACGGAGGGCTTTGATGTGGGTATGGAGATGTCGGGTAACGACGTTGCCCTGGAAAGCCTGCTCGAGCATTTAAACAACGGGGGTAAGCTGGCTCTGCTGGGGATTTTCCCTGGAAAAATATCTATTGATTTGAAACATATCGTGTTTAAAGGTCTGACCGTAAAAGGTATTTATGGCCGGGAAATGTTTGAAACTTGGTATAAAATGATCTCTATGCTACTTTCCGGTCTTGACTTGTCAAAGATTGTAACCCATCACTATCCTGTGGCAAAATATAAAGAGGCATTTAAAATGATGAATTCCGGTAAAACCGGTAAGGTTATTCTGGACTGGGAAAAGAAGTGAATGGTATGACAAATACATCCATATTGAGAACACCTTTTTATGAGCGCCATGTGGCCCTGGGGGCAAAGCTTGTGGATTTTGCCGGTTGGCGAATGCCTATTCAATATCAAAGGGGAATTATTCAAGAACACTTGAGTACCCGTAAAACTGCTGGTTTATTTGATGTTTCCCATATGGGACGCTTTTTATTTTCTGGCAGTGGCGCTGTTACTTTTCTGCAACATGTACTTTCAAATAACGTGGCCAGCCTGCAAACAGGAAAAAGCCAGTATACCATTATACCAGATAGCCATGGTAATGCCCATGATGACGCCTATCTTTATCGGTTTTATGAGCATGAATATTTACTGGTGGTAAACGCTTCCAACAAAACAAAAGACTGGGAGTATTTCCTCAAAATGAAAGAGGAATTTACAGAGGTTGTTATGGAGGATGTAAGTGAACCTCTCTCCATGCTTAGCCTCCAGGGCTCCTTGTCTGAGAATATTATCAAGGGTCTCACAAAATCAGGAAAGGTTCCGGAGTGTACCCGGAATTCACTTGCAGTAGATACTATCAATGGTGCAAATGTACTTCTTGCCCGTACAGGTTATACCGGCGAGCCACTTTGTTTTGAATTGTTTATGGGCCATAAAGATGCTCTGTCTATTTGGGACTTGTTAATGGCAAAGGGAGCAACCGCTATTGGCCTTGGGGCCAGAGATACTCTTAGGCTGGAAGCGGGTTTGCCCTTATATGGCCATGAATTTGGGGAGGACGTTGAAGGAAAGCCTATTCCCTTATTTGCCTGCCCGCTATCCCGATTTGCAGTCAGCTTTGCAGAAACCAAATCTGATTTTGTAGGCCGGGAAGCTCTTTTAAAACAATTTGACGCCCTTAAAAAAATCAATAGTGGTGATTATTCGCAACTTGAACACTTACCCCGGATTATCAGAGCTGTTGCTGTGACCGGGAAGGGCATTGCCAGAGAAGGGGCAAAGGTGTGGCAGGGAGAAGAGCGTGTAGGTTATATAACCAGTGGGACTATGGTTCCCTATTGGAAACCGGGAGGTGATGAACATGCCAACAGGGCGATTTGCCTGGCATTACTGAATGCAAACTTAAAGGAAAACAGTACTCTGGAAATAGAAGTGAGAGGCCGAAAAATCACGGCAATAATCGTCTCTCGTCATCTTCGGAGCGATACGCCGCCCCATGCGCAGCCGGTTTTGTATGAAGGGAATACTTGAGAAAGGAATTATTTTATGGGTAAAGGGTTATTAAATACAATCATTCCGGCTTGTCCGGAATCAGAACTATTGTATAATTACAACGGATTATGTTTTTGATTCCGAACAAGTCGGAATGACTGGGTAATTGAAATCGTCTATTTTAATCAGAATCTAATTTGAGCAACAACGGAGGTTAAAAAATGGTCCCCAAAGAAGTCAAATGCACAGAAAGCCATGAATGGGTACGTTTAGAATCAGATAAGGCTACCGCAACGGTGGGTCTCAGCCATTACGCAATGGAGCAACTTGGCGAGATAGTATATCTGGAACTACCCGAAGCAGGTGCTCAGATGGCTAAAGGTGATGAATTTGGTACAATCGAATCTGTTAAAACAGCGTCCTCTCTCTATATGCCCGTTGGTGGTGAAGTCTTGGAAGTAAATACGGATGTAACTGATAAGCTCGATTTACTGAGTGCTGAACCCTATGGTGCCGCCTGGTTGATTAAAGTGAAACTCTCTGATGCTGGTGAACTGGATGGTTTAATGGACGCTACAGCCTATGAGAAACATATAGAAGGAGAAGAATAAGTGCCCTTTATAGCAAATACTCCTGATCAGCAAAAAGAGATGCTGGCTGAAATAGGATTGAGCATGGAAGAGCTCTTTTCAGATATCCCTGAAAAACTCAAATGTGATTCCTTTAAACTGCCAAAGGGGTTAAATGAACAACAGGTGCGGGAAAAGTTATACAAACTGGCAGATAAGAACTCAACCAGGCTCATTTGTTTTTTAGGGGGTGGTTTTTACGACCACTTTATCCCGGCCGCAATTAATGCCCTTGTTTCACGTAGTGAGTTTTATACCGCCTATACCCCTTATCAACCTGAGCTTTCTCAGGGGACGTTGCAGGCGATATATGAATATCAATCTGCCATAAGCCGGCTTACAGGCATGGAGGTGGCTAATGCATCTTTGTATGATGGCGGTACCGCAATCTATGAAGCCATGATGATGGCCATGCGGATAACCAATAGAAACAAAGTGATAATGGACGACAGTGTTAATCCTATTTATCGTGTGATGATACAATCCTACACCAGGAATTTAAAAATAGACCTGGAGGAGACACCCAATGCTGACGGAGCTGCAAACCGAAAGCGTATATTAGAGTGTATTGACGACTCCACCGCCGCTGTTATTTTGCAAAACCCAAACTTTTTTGGACGCATTGATGATTTTACGGATATTGCCAAAGCTGCTCATGATAAAGGAGCTTTACTTATTGTATCCTGTTATCCAATAGCTCTTGGTATCTTAAAAACTCCGGGAGAAATGGACGCTGATATTGTGGTTGGGGAGGGACAGAGTCTGGGGCTTAATATGTCTTTTGGAGGACCTTACCTGGGATTTATGTCCACAAAGAAACAATACATCCGAAAAATGCCCGGGCGTATTGTGGGAGAGACCCTGGATAAAAACGGGAAGCGAAGTTTTGTATTAACCTTACAAGCAAGGGAACAACATATTCGCCGGGATAAGGCTACATCCAACATTTGCTCCAACGAAGCGCTCTGCGCTCTTTCGTCTTTAATATACCTCTCTCTTATGGGAAAGAGCGGCCTCAAAGAGACTGCGAAACTTTGCGCGAACCACGCGGCCTATGCCTTTAAACGGCTTAGTCAAATCCCCGGGGTTAAACCTCGTTTTAAATCTAAATGGTTCTTCAATGAATTTGTACTTGACTTGCCTTGTGAAGCGGGAGATGTAGTGGCAAATTTAATCGAAAAAGGTTTTGCTGCCGGATTTCCCTTAAGCAGATATTATAAGGGCATGGAAAATTCCATTTTAATAAGTGTTACCGAAAAACGGTCGCGGCAGGAAATTGGTATGCTGGCCGAAGCCCTGGAGGGTGCCTTATGCAGTTAATTTTTGAAAAAAGTGTACCGGGTCGTAAAGCGGTGCAGATTAATGCTGGTGACGCGCCCACTAAGATAAACATAAAGAAACAATTCTTACGGGCGGAAGATCCTGATTTGCCTGAACTCAGTGAACTTGATGTTGTCAGGCATTTTACAGAGCTGTCCCGGAAGAACTTTGGGGTGGATACAAATTTTTATCCCCTGGGCTCGTGCACTATGAAATACAACCCAAAAGTAACCGAGCTGATTGCTTCTTATCCTGGTTTTGCCCATCTCCATCCTTTGCTTCCCCAATTGCGGATGGGCGGTATGCTTACCCAGGGCGCTTTACAGGTACTTCATGAAACAGATTTATTACTGCAGGAAATAACGGGCATGGATGGTTTCACCATGCAGCCCATGGCTGGCTCCCATGGAGAATTAACGGGAATTATGATTATAGCAGCTTACCATGCCGACAAGGGAAATGAAAAGACAACAATTTTAGTACCTGACAGTGCTCATGGCACAAACCCGGCAAGTGCGGCAATTGCGGGTTATAAGGTTGTGTCTGTTCCGAGTAACGATAAAGGTGTTATGGATATGGAGGCCCTCAAGGGATTGATAAATGAAGACGTTGCCGGTTTAATGCTTACCTGCCCCAATACTCTTGGGCTTTTTAACCCTCATATCAAAGATATATGTGACCTCATTCACGACGTTGATGGGCTTGTCTATTATGACGGCGCCAATTTGAATGCGATTGTGGGGAAGGCGAGGCCGGGAGATTTTGGCTTTGACGTCGTCCATCTCAATCTCCATAAAACTTTTGCCACGCCCCATGGAGGAGGCGGACCGGGAGCGGGTCCGGTTGGGGTTACCCGTCCTTTGCTTAAATATCTTCCGGTGTCTATTGTGGTAAAACGAAAAGACGGTACTTACGCGTTGGAATACGAAATGAAAAAATCAATTGGATATATTGCACCTTTCTACGGTAATTTTGGTATTGTACTCCGGGCCTATGTATATATACTCATGCTGGGGAAAGAGGGGCTTATACGGGTTTCCGAAAATGCAGTACTAAATGCCAATTACATCAAAGAAAAGTTAAAGCCCTATTATAAGCTGGCCTTTGAGGGTATTTGTAAACATGAGTGTGTCTTTAGTATCACCAAAGAAATGGCAGACAAAGGTATCCATACTATGGACGTAGCCAAGGCCCTGATTGATAAAGGCTTTCACCCGCCCACGGTTTATTTTCCGACAATTGTTAAAGAGTCGATGATGATTGAGCCGACAGAAACAGAAAGCAAAGAGACCATAGACTCATTTATACAGGCCATGATAGAGATAGCAGAGCTTGCTCTGTCTGACCCGGAAAAACTCAAAGCCGCCCCGGTAACCACGCCGGTTACCCGGCCAGACGAAACATCCGCCGCCAGAAATCTGAATGTCTCAAACTTCTGCCCCTGTGGGTAGGATTATTTTTTCTTCGCCTTGCGAAGGGCTTTGTCTAAGTCAGCTATAATATCTGTGGGATGCTCTGCTCCCACGCTTAGTCTGACCATATTGGGAGGAATGTTGGCTAATTTCCGCCCTGCTTCTCCCTGTTGCTGATGGGTGGAGATAGCTGGAATCGTTGCCACAGATTTGATGCGGCCAAGATCGGTGGCCCGCCAAATGCGTTGTAAATTATCAAAAAATTTCCTGGTTTTAGGAACTCCTCCCTTTACACAAAAAGACATAAGATGGCCGTACCGGTTGACAGGCATACCATATTGGGCATCATGTTCGGCATCAACCAGCCACATATACTTACTTGCTAAATCGTGCAAAGGATGTGTTGGTAACCCCAGATAATGAACGCTTTCAATATCAGGATGGCCTTCGAGAAATTGAGAAATTTCCATGGTACTCCGACTGAGCATGTCCATTTTAGAGCGAAGGGTACGCATGTCATTCATAGTCATCACAGCCTGCATGGGATGTAGATTAGGACCAAAGTCGCGGTTTTGCAGATATTTGACAAAAAGAGAAAAATCAGTTTTGAGCTGGTCGTCATCAATGTTACAAATGAGGTCCTTTCGGGCGATAATACCGCCACATACACCAAAACCACTCGTGGTAAGACTTTTAGTAGCGGACTGAACTACGATATCAGCGCCATGGCAAATAGGACGTAAAAGGGCAGGGGTTGCCACAGTGGAATCTACTATGAGAGGTAAATTATGGGAATGGGCGAGGTCGGCTACTTCTTTTATATCAAAAAACCCCAGTTGCGGGTTACTTGGCAATTCCCCATAGAGGAAACGTGTGTTTTCATCAATTTTTGATGCCCACTCATCGATATTAGTGGCGTCCAGCACCCAGCGACATTCTATGTTACGCTCTTGCATAAGTCGGATGGTAAATTGCTGAAAGGTGCCACCATAACATTGCGCAGTGGCGACAAAGTTCCGTTTTTCAGTGGCCGATTTTTTGACGATTAAAAAGGGCTGTACCGCGGTCATAATAGCCGACATCCCCGAACTTGTAGAACAGCATGAGGTTTTCCCTTTAAAACCATACCCTTCGAGTAAGGCAAGAGTCCATTCGTAATAATAAGTAGAAGGGTTCGCAATACGGGAGTAACACCAGGTGGGTATTTTATAGGCAAGTGCTGCAGCCATTTCGTCAGAATCTCTATAGGCTTGAGCGGTACTCATGAATATAGGTTCAATAATTGCGCCCTGGTAGTCTTCTATGGCGTCGTTTACCGAATAGAGACCATGCACCGCAATGGTATCAAATTTCCATTTTTTAACTTCTTTGTTGATGTACCTATCACGCTTAGCCAAATATTTATTGTTAAGCGTAATATACTTCTGCATTCCGGGTGTGATACTTGTGTCTTTCTTCTTCGCCATAATATCCTCCAGTACTATCTACTATAATTGTGCCATGATTTATTATGAAAAACAACTTGATTTTTGCTTATTAGGCTTTAGAGCCCAATTTCCAATATAAAAGATATTGGATTTGGTCTCCTAAAGCAAAACAAAGACGATATCTGTATCTATTATTTAAACAAGAATTACAAATCCAGACGCGTCTGTTTTTGTATATAGTCATTGATTTTATTGCCCAGGGCATTTCCAAGGCAAGTCGCCAATTCTTCAGCAGTGGCTTTTTTCACAGCACCCGGGCTTTTGAACTGCTTTAATAGTTTCTCTATGGTCTTCGGTCCAATTCCCGGGACTTCATGCAGCCAGGTTTTGGTAACATACTTTTTCCGCTTTGAGCGCTGGAAAGTGATGGCGAAACGGTGTGACTCGTTTCTTATTTTCTGGATGAGTTTGAGACTGGCTGAAGACTTGGGGATAAGGTAAGACTCTGGTGCTCCGGGTTTAAATACTTCTTCCAGGCGCTTGGCGAGACCGATAACCAGCTGGGTGGAACATCCTGCCGCTTCCAGGGTTTCTACAGCTGCGCTTAATTGACCTTTGCCGCCGTCTACCAGGAAAAGTTCGGGGAAGTTTTTTTCTTCTTCTTGCAGGCGTCGTACACGACGGGAGATTACTTCCCGCATAGAAGCAAAGTCGTCAACGCCTTTTACGGTTTTGATTATATACTTGCGGTATTCGCTTTTACGGGGTTTCCCATCTACAAAAACCACCATAGAGGCAACGGTATCCGTTCCACCAAGATGGCTAATATCAAAGGCCTCTATCCGTTTTGGTGTGATTTCTAAACCCAGGTCTTCCTGCAAGGCCTGGACGCTGTAATCAATGCGGTTTTTCTTTTCTTTGCGGGCGATGTATTCGACTAAGAGTACCTTTGCGTTACTCATAGTGAGATTGACCTGTTTCTTTTTATCTCCCTGTACCGGGACTTCAATGGTCACTGCAGTATTTCGTAATTCCCGAAGGGCCGTTTCCAGGTTTTCTTCTTCAAGGGGAGCGTGGGAGAGAATGAGTTCACGGGGTACTTCCTCTTTTTCTCGGTAGAAATTTTTAAGAAAATGGGTAATGATAGCGTTTTCATCCTGATCCAAAGGGCTGGTGAGTTCATAACTTCGTCGGTCAATAACCACACCATCGCGGATTTTTAATACCACCGCGCTTGCAATTTTTCCCTCTCTCACCACCGCAATCAGGTCCCGGGGGACATTGAGTTTTCCCAGGTCCATTTTCTGCTTCTGGAAGAGGAGTTCCATGTCGTTAATCTGGTCGCGGATTTTTCCTGCTTTTTCATACTGCATAGACTTTGATGCTTTTTTCATCTCTGTGGTAAAACTTTTCATAAGGTCTTTATGGCGGCCTTTTAAAAAGAGAATGGCTTCCTGTACGAGTTGCCTGTAATCTTTTTCGGCACAGAGACCCGCGCAGGGCGCATCACAGCGGCCGATGTGATAGGAGAGGCAGGGATCAATCTTTTTTTTAAGGGGAAATGTAAGCTTGCAATCCCGTATCCGAAAGACCCGATAGACGGTGTTCATGGCCTGACGCAGGGCGCGGCCCCTGCCTTCAGTATAGGGGCCGAAATAGATGTCTTGTTTGCTGGAGACCTTTCTGGTGATTACCAATCTGGGGAAAGACTCTGAAAGGGTAATCATAAGGTAGGGGTAATGTTTGTCGTCTTTTAAATCAATGTTATACCGGGGCTTGTGCTTGTTGATAAGGTTTGCTTCCAGTATAAGAGCTTCAATTTCTTTGTGTACAACAATCCACTCGATATCTGATGCTTTCTCTTTGAGTACATGGGCGGCGAGATGATTATTTGACGTGGATTTTAAAAAATAACTGCGTACCCGGTTACGGAGGCTAATGGCTTTACCTATGTATATAATCTTCCCCCGGCGGTCTTTCATGAGATAGACCCCCGGCGTGGCAGGCAATTGCTCAAGGCGGGATTGTATTTTTGAAGATAGGGGCATGGCTCACCAGGTGTTAGTGCTTCCTGTTGGCCCGAGTGAAGCGAAAGCGGATAATAGCATAAATAAGCGTTGAAAGGAGAAATAGAGACAGCGCATAATACAGGCCCCGATAAACTCCACTTGGAACATATTTTAGTTCAACACCTTTAGTTTCTCCGGTAAAGGGAACAACCATAAAATTATCTTCTGTTAAAGACGGTTCCTTCCATTCGTTGCCCTTTATGCGGTAGAGCCATTGCGGGAAATAATGTTCCCTGATAATGAGTGAATCTCCTGAAGTAAAACGGCCCTGGATAAGTATGTGACCATCTCTTGGCTCATGTACACAAAGGTTTTTGTATCCCTTAAAGGGAGGCTGGCAAAAAGTATGTTGACTGGTATCGGGCAGGACTTTCTTGAGTTCTATGCGGGGGGACCAGTAATAATTTTCAAAGACCTGATTGTTCCCTTCTTTATAAATAAGGTAGGCCTGAGAAGGGGGAAGAGTATTAGAAAAAAAGTAACGGACCGATTTATCTGCCAGGCTTAGTTTTCTGTCCCATTTCCATAACATGGGACTTTCTGCTGATTCATGGCGGAGTCCGTAAATGGCATGGATACCATAGGTCATCAAAGCTTTTTCCCGTAAAAAAATATTCCAGTGTTGGTGGGGGTTGTTGTGTAGCTGCCAGTATTCATGGGTATCGTATTCTACATAATGGCTTATGCGCCAGAATGGAGAGGTATGGTAATCGAGGTGTTCGATGGTGGAAGGAGTATCAGAATAGTAGTCTGAAGGGAAAAGGTAAAAGTGTTCCCAATTAATCCGGGTCAGGTCGATGAGTAAAAGTAGGACTAAGGCATATTTAATTTGGAATGGGCGGCACAGGGCAGTTAAAAGAAAAACAAAAGCAATGATTGCAGCGTCAACAGATATTCCTTTAAACAAGAACAAGATTTTCTCAAGGTAGTCTTTGCCTTCGTCCAGTCTGCCGGAAGTCTTCATGTGTTCGGTGAGTTGGACAAAAAATCCTGGATGAGTGTAGAGTAAAATTGAAATAGCAGACAGGAGGATAGCGCCAATGGTAATAGTATATATGGCTTTTACCGGCATACCTCTGCGGAGCCAGTTTTGTATGCCGAGGCCGCTGAAGATAGACAGAGAAAAGACAAAGAGTATGGTGAAACGGGCAGGTACATGCAGGTTATTTGCAAAGGGTATCTGGTAGAGAATATGGCTGGCACCAAACAGTGGGCCCATGGCAAACCAGATGCCGATGATGCCTGCGAGTAAGCTCAGGTAATGTATGTGCATCCAGCGCTTTCGCTGTTGGAAAAAGACAAAAAAGAATCCCAGGCCACCGATATACACAAAGACTTCTCCCCAAAGTTCTCCCCCCCACCAGGAGCCGTTTGCGGGGGTTCCCCAAAAATGGGGCAGGATTAGAGAGATAAGATGTTTGGGTTTAATAGAACCTGTTGTGAATTCGGCAAATGGCAGGCCTTCGCTTCTGGAACAATCGTGTAAAAATTCCAGGAAAGAAAACAGCATGGGTAAACAAGCCGCAAGGGCCAGGATGGAGCCCATAAATACATAGAGAAGAGTTGTTTGAGATAAGTTGCCTTTTTTGAGGCTGTCAATGAGCCATCCAAAGAAATAGATTGCAATAAGAATGGCGGTGATAAAGGAGGCCTGAGGGTGGCCTCCGTAGCACTGCATTGATACAATAAAAACAAATTTCAAGCACGAACGAGTACCCTGGCGTTTTATCATTCCCCAGAATCCCCATACTACCCAGGGCATCCAGGCATATCCGGCCAGGAAAGTGGGTTGCTCGTATCGGGCCATTACAAAACCTGAAATCCCAAAGCAGATGCCGGCCCAAAGACCACCAAATCTCCCCAGACGGAGGAATGGGGCCAGTTTCACCATGCCCCAGATACCCAGAAAAAAATGAAAGCCATAAAACAGATAGATACCTTGTTTAGGGTGAATAGGCCCAAAAAACAACCAACTTAGTGGGTATAAATAGCCGGTTTGCCAATAGGCATGCATGGGCATACCCATTTGATAACTGGAACTCCAAAAGACAAAGGGCTCCCTCCAGGACCAGTTTCGGTGGAAATCCAAAAACCAGTTGTAGAAATGGTGGAGCATGTCATTTTTTAAAATGGGAGATTGAAACCAGATAAGATGGAGAATGGGTAAAAAACCGAGAAACAGGCAAAAAAGTAAAAAGGGGAAGTTTTTCTTACGGAATGAAGTCATTTTTTTTTACCAGATACTACCAATTAAAGGGAGGTTCTTACCACATTATCAAACTAAAAATTCTATTATTCATTTATTCAGTTATTTTATCATTAAAATATGGTTATATATTCTCAGTATAGTCGCCCGTTAGTCCTTTTTTTTGAGGAAGACGCAGAAAGGCTGGACCTTGCTCGCTTAAAACAAAGTCATAAACAAGTGGAATTTGTTGGGGTTTCAGATCCCTTGGAAGCTCTTGAAATTTTAGCAGACAAAGCAGTGGCTCTTATTGTTTGTGGCGTCAAAATGGAAAAAATGGATGGTATTGAGTTTCTTACCCGGGTGGGTAATATCTCTCCTGATACGCTTAAAATTCTGTTAAACTGCTCCTTTGAACCAGAGCTTGTAATACAGGCCATTAATAAATGCAAAGTCTGGAAATGCCTTACCCATCCCTGGCCGGAAGAGGAGATTGATAATCATATCAGGGACGGACTTGAAATTTGGAAGGGCCGGAGCCAATCTACTGAGCGACCAATTGTTGAACGCCCGGATTTTTACCTGCTCCTGGTCCGGAAGATTTCAGATTTACTTAATGAGTCAGAAGACTTTGATTACATATTGCAGAAGACGGTACAAATAATCAGCAGTTCTCTTAATTATGATGTTGTATCCATCTATCTTTTTAATACTCAGAAAAAAACGCTGGAGATGCGTGCAAATATAGGTTTGCAGGTACAAGAGAATATTGATAACATCTCTCTTGATACCAACGAAGGACTTACCGGTTTTGTTTTTAATTCACGCCGGCCCATTGTGGCTATGCCCGCTTCCAAACACCCCCAATACAAATTTTTTCCACAGCTGGGAGAAGAAAATTACGAGAGTTATATAGGGGTACCTGTGCTTCTGGGAAACCGGGCGCTGGGTGTGCTGGTGGCCCAGATTAAAGAACAAAAATCTTTTTCTCCGGCGGAAGAAACGCTTCTTCAGATTATTGCCTCACGCCTTTCAGGTCTGATTGAACTGGGCGACAAAATAAAAAGACTGAAGCGCCCGGCAGCCAAGAAACATGCCTCCCATGTATACCAGGGAAAGGGAATATCTGCAGGATATGCGGTGGGCCCGGTTTATCTGCTCAGAGGGCTTTTTACTGAGGTTTCTCTGGACCATCTCACATTTGCGGGTGTGAAAGCTGAGACGGCCCGTTTAAAACATGCCTTTAATGAGGTTGAAAAAGAGCAGAAGCAGCTCATTAATTATCTGGTAAAAAAAGGTGACTTGAGCAAAAACGAAATTAAGATCTTCAAGGCTCATCTTATGATAGTGCAGGATACCACGTCTTTTAGTACTATCAGTCAGCTTATCCAGGAGAACTTGATTACAGCTGAAAAAGCAGTGGTAGAGGGTTTTGAAGCTTTTGCCAGTCATTTTGAAAAACAAAATGATCGGTATTTTCAGGAGCGGGTGCAGGATCTCCGTGATATCGGCGAAAAAATTCTCCGGCATCTCTTAGAAAAACAGGAACGCTGGGAAGAAACCACCCGTGCTCTTGAAGGTGCTGTGGTTGTTGCGGAAAATATTAATCCGTCGATGCTTCCTATTTTGGATAAAGAAAATGTGGCCGCCATAATAACCGAAAAAGGTGGTGTTACTTCTCATGTCGCAATTCTTGCCAAGTCCCTTGGTATCCCCGCTGTATCTGCGGTAGAAAACTTGTGTAACATCGTGACCCGTGGGCAGGAAATATTAGTAGATGGCCGTAGTGGTATGATCTTCCTGAATCCTGATGAGCATCTTTTAGAAGAATATCGCAAGAATCATGAGGAACAAACCCAGCTTCAAAAAAGTTTTGAAAAAACAGAGCCCCTATCTGATTCAACGGACCTTCCCATTAAACTCAGTGCTAATGTAGGGTTCCCGGCAGATATAGAGTTCGCGCAAAAATATCATATCAAAAACATCGGTCTCCTGCGCACAGAATTCACGTTTATGCAATATGAACGTTGGCCAAGCCTCCATGAGCAATACCGGATTTATGATCGCATTGCTCAAAGTTTGCCGGGTGTGGTTACTATCCGGACTCTTGATGTGGGGGCCGATAAGGTACTCCCTTATTTTAAGTTTCCGAAAGAAGAAAACCCCATGCTGGGACTTCGCTCTATCCGTTTCTCGATGGAATACCTGGATTATTTCAAGGATCAGATAAAAGCGATTATGATGGGAGTAAAAAATGGCCGAACCTTTCGCATATTATTACCCATGGTATCAACGCTGTGGGAGATCGAAACAGCCAAAGAGATTATCAATCAGATGGCTAAAGAGATGGATATGCCTGCAGATATGGTGCCGGAGCTTGGGATTATGGCAGAAGTCCCTGCGGTTTTACATCAGCTTGACGATTTTAGCGAGTACATCAATTTTATTTCGGTAGGTACGAATGATCTCATACAATATTTGCTTGCGGTAGACCGTAATTCAGACGTTGTCAGTCACCTCTACTCAAGTTTTCATCCTGCGGTAATTCGGGTAATGTATGAAATCAACCAGAAAGGTGAAGAGGTAAACCTTGAAGTGACCGCTTGCGGTGAAATGGCTGGTTCTCCTTTGGGGGCCCTTACCCTGTTGGCCCTTGGGTATACAAACCTCAGTATCCTTCCCACCCGAATTCCTGCTATCCGGTTTCTTGTGAAAAGGCTCAATAAAGATCTTTTACTGGAAATAAGAGAGAAAATCCTTAAAGAAAAACAACAAAAAGAAATTGAGCGTTATCTGCAGGATGTACTAACCAGCCTGGATCCCAGACTGCTTGATACGATGTAGAGCAGCCTGGTTGATATTAAATACGAACTAACGAGTTTTTGTTCAATATTGATGTTAGATTATTTTGTAATTATCCTACAATTGTCATTGCCCGGCTCGACCGGGCAATCCATCCTAAAGCTGAATTGGATAAAATGGATGTGGAATATACATTATATCCAATGAAACTTATGCCCTTTTAGTACAACATCGATGATTTAATGGATTACCCGGTCGAGCCGGGTAATGACATGTTCATAGCATAAATTATTTTTGGAAGTTCTGAATAGAAACCAATTAAATTTATACCCAAAGGGCATAAGTTTCATTTAAGCGGAAGCTAAAGCATCCGCTTAATTCAGCTTTACACCTTAACTTCGCCGGCGTCCAGGGCTTTCCAGTTATTATCGGCGTCCAGCATGGGCTGCACTTCTTCAGAAATAAACTCTTCGGTAAGTTGAGCCGCTCTTCCGGTGAATTTAACCGGGTCCAGTATATTTTCCATTTCTTCTTTGCTGAGTTCAAACCGGGAGTCCGCAGCAATACGCTCGAGCAGGTCGTTTTCACCACCTTCAATTTTGACAATCTTACCGGCTTCCATAGAGTGTTCGCGGATGGCTTCATGTAGGTCCTGACGGTCCCCGCCTTTTTTTACACAGGCCATTAAAATATTCTCAGTTGCCATAAAAGGAAGTTCGCTCATAACCCGGCGGTGTATCATTTTTGGGTATACCACAAAACCACTACTTACATTAGAGGCTAAAATAAGCATTGCGTCAATTGCCAGGAAGGCTTGAGGTATGGCAAGACGCTTGTTAGCAGAGTCGTCTAAAGTACGCTCAAACCACTGGGTACTTGAGGTGAAATTCACACTATCTGTGAGGCTTTGTACAAAACGGCTGAGGGAGCCAATACGCTCTGAACGCATGGGATTCCGCTTGTAGGCCATAGCAGAAGAGCCAATCTGTTTCTTTTCAAAGGGTTCTTCAATTTCTTTCAGGTTTTGTAAAAGGCGAATGTCTGTGGAGAATTTGGCAAGGGATTGAGCAATGTTTGAAAGAACAGCCATAACCCGGGAATCGAGCTTACGGGTATAGGTCTGACCGGTAATGGTGAGCTTTTTTGCAAAGCCCGCCTTTTCTGTCACCATGTTATCGAGCTGCTTCACCTTTTCATGGTCTTCTTCGAAAAGGGCAAGGAAACTGGCCTGTGTGCCGGTGGTACCTTTTACCCCCCGGAAAGGCAGCTCTTTGAGAAGATATTCCAGTTCCTGACAGTCGAGCAATAATTCCTGCATCCACAGGCAGGCACGTTTACCAACGGTAGTAAGCTGGGCTGGTTGATAATGGGTGAAACCCAGAGTTGGCATGGTTTTATATTCTAATGCAAACCGACCCAGGTTATCAAGTACCTGGAAGAGCCGGTTTTTTACCAGTTTCAGGGCTTCTTTCATTTGGATGAGATCTGTATTATCACCCACATAACAGGAAGTGGCCCCAAGGTGGATGATGCCTGCGGCTTTGGGGCATTGCAGACCATAGGCGTATACATGGGACATCACATCATGGCGAACTTGTTTTTCGCGGGCTTCGGCCTCGGCAAAATTGATGTCTGTTTCATGAGCTTTTAATTCTGAAAGCTGTTCGTCGGTAATAGGAAGACCAAGGGATTGTTCACTTTCAGCCAGGATAATCCACAGTTTACGCCAGGTCTGGAATTTGAATAGGGGTGAAAAAACAAAACTCATCTCTTTAGATGCGTAACGTTGAATAAGGGGGTTTGAATATTCTGTATGCATAGGAAGTCCTGCTGTTAAAAAGTTTACAGTAAAAGTAATAAACCTGAGAGCTTTGTAAAAAAAGCCCTGATGGCGCCTTTTGGACGGTTAAAAAAAGGTGACCACCAATTGTACCCTAAAAACTGCATATAATTTTTACTAAATTAACGAAATTCGAATATAAAAATGAAACTGATTCCTAGAATAAATATTACTGATGCCATTTCCAAGAAGTGGCGTAATTCCCGCTATATCGTAAGTTCTGGTAAGTTACTCATGATAGCCATGATTATTGGTGTGTTAGGAGGGCTGGGGGCGGTACTCTTTCATAATGCCCTTGAATACACCACAGATTTAGTTATTGGTAAATTAAGCGGGTTCCCGGAGGCGGATTTATCTGGTGTTATCCCCCTCATTCCCAAATGGCTGTTTTTTTTGGTGCCTACGGTTGGTGGGCTTTTAAGCGGGATCCTGGTATATACTTTTGCGCCGGAAGCAGAGGGTCATGGAACTGATGCCATGATTGATTCCTTTCATAATAAGGGAGGCAAGGTCCGTACCCGGGTACCGTTTATAAAAGCGATTGCTTCTATTATTACGATTGGTACGGGAGGAAGTGCGGGGTATGAAGGCCCAACCGCCCAAATCGGTTCTGGTTTTGGTTCAATAATTTCTAAACTACTGAAAGTCCCGGAAAAAATGGGCCGTTTACTGTTACTTGCGGGAACTGCTGCTGGTCTGGGCGCAATCTTTAGAGCGCCCCTTGGCGGGGCTTTAACTTCGGTGGAAGTGATATACAAGGAAGATTTTGAGTCAGAAGGGTTTTTGCCTTGCATAGTGGCCTCTGTGGTGGCATATGCAACTTTTATGCAAGTAACGGGTGCTGTGGGTGCCCTTTTTGATCTTCCGGGTCTCAGTTACAATCATACTTATGAATTGGTATTCTTTGCAATTTTTGGAGTACTGTGTGCACCCGTATCCTGGCTTTTTGTTAAAAGTTTTTATTTCACAATCGCTACTTTCCGGAAGTTTAAAATTCCCAACCATTTTAAACCCGCGATAGGAGGATTAGGGGTTGGGTTAATAGCTTATATCTGCCCCCAGGCTATTGGCGGCGGATGGCAGTATCTTCATGATGCAATTTCTGGTGAGTTTACGATTTTGTTTTTGCTAGTAATAGCCGGGCTTAAAATTGTAACCACTTCGTTAACGGTAGGTTCAGGGGGATCCGGTGGTGTATTTGGTCCTTCGCTTTTTATTGGAGGAATGCTAGGAGGTTTTTTCGGGTATGGACTTGATTTTCTATTTCCTCATATGATATCCAATCCTGCAGCCTATGTGCTGGTGGGTATGGGAGCCTTTTTTGCAGGGGCTGCTAATGCGCCAATTGCTTCAATTATAATGGTATGCGAAATAACCGGAAATTACGCGCTTCTTGCGCCTCTGATGCTTGCGAGTATTATCCATATTATGCTGGCTAAAAGGTGGAGCATCTATAAGAATCAAAAAGCGAATAAATTTGATTCTCCGGCCCATCAGGATGAAATGAATACCGACGTACTGAGGTCAATTCAAATTGGTTCTATTGTGCCACGACAGCACCAGGTTGTCACGGTTCACCAGTATGAGCATTTAAGTGAACTGAAATGGTTAATTGGAGAAACCGAAGTAGAAACGTATCCGGTGTTAGATGATAATGGCCGCATTGTTGGCTTGTTAAGTCTGCACCAGTTGAGGCAGGTTATCCTGGAAACGTCTGCACAACATTTGGTTATTGTGGAAGATATGATGACTGAAGTATTTTCATTGCGCAAGAGTTTCGATCTTCATTTCGCATCTCAAATTTTTCTCCGTTCTAAGCATACGGAATTACCGGTGGTAGACGAAGAAGGAAATATCCAGGGCCTGTTAAAATATCAGGATATCTTGATGGCCTATGATGAATATTTAGATAAACTGGATTAAATTCGGTATGCCTGTTATTTTACCCAGAGGACAAAACACCCACCCCCGCAACGTTTCACGGGTAGTGATTATGGGCGGCACCCATGGGAATGAACGGGTGGGAGTACATGCACTGCAATACATCCTCACACACACCTTTGAATTTGCAAAGGGTAGTGTTAACGATATTTATCCCCTGTTTGGGAATCCCCCGGCCATAAGACGGAACAGTAGATATATTGAAACGGATTTAAACCGCTGTTTTACTTATGACTACGCAAACCCCAGACTGTCTTGTGAAGATGACTGTTTCCTTGAATCAAGGCGAGCTTTTGAAATTAGGAACGAGCTTGGGGCGAACACTCAGCCCGTTGACTTTCTTATTGATATGCATACGACCACATCAAATATGGGCAATTGCCTTATTATCGCTGACATCGAACCCTGGACCCTTGCTCTGTGTCGTCGGGTTGCTGCTCAGGTTATGGGGTGTCGGATTGTATATGACCCCTGTTCAAGGGAAGAAGATAAAAATTCAAGCTCTTTGGCCGTGAATAGTATAACCCTTGAAATGGGTCCGTTCCAACAGGGTGTTGCAGACTCTCAGGGTATTCATACTGCCCTCTCTATTGTGAAAGTGATAATATCTGTTCTTGATGAGCTAAATGGAAAAAGTCAGGATGAGCTAAAAAGCCCCGAAGGTATCCCGATTTTTCAAACCCTGCCTTTTTCTGTTGATTACCCAAGAGATGAAAATAAATTCAATACCTGTTTTATCCATGAAAAATTCATGCATCAGGATTATGTGCCCCTGCAATCCGCTTCACTTTTATTCAGGAGTTATGATGGAGGGGAAGTGAGATGTAGTGATACCTCAGTTATTGGCGAAGCTCTATTACATAATATAAACAGGGGTGAGGAACTCAGCGCGATTTTTGTTGGCGAATCAGCCTATGTAGAAAAGGGTATTGCCTTTATTCCGGTAGTGAAAAAGATTATGTAGTTTACTGCCAATTATCAGTATCAACGAGCTTCACCAGGTCACAAAGTTTGTAGTCGCCAACTCTCTTTTTGTCAGCCCGGAGCATTCTTGCCTGCCATTCTTTTCCTTTGAACTGGGCCAGGAATTCAATCGTATCTTCTGTTTCCCAGATAACGCCCTGAAAGGCCTTAAAACCAGCGCATTGAGCGAATCCTGTGGAACGGCCCGTACCAGAAAATTTTGAATTTACGCCAATGAGCTTCCCAAATAAGTCTTCCTGGCCTTTGGTGGTGTCGGTGGCGAATACAAATATTCCCCACAGTTTCCCTGATTTAAAACCAAGAAAAGATTCATAACGGACATCTTCGATATATTCTGTGTTGAGCAGGTTGCCGTTAGGTAAACTGGTAAACAGGCAGCTGGGACAGGCCTTTTGTATGTCTTCAGGTGTGTCCTGCCAGTGGACAAAATAGTGTCCGAGGGTGATGCCTCCTTCTGCGATTTGCTCAGTTGTAGAGTCTTCAGGCACAATGTCGCTTACCATCTCGCTTATAACAGCAGTATCGGTGATGTCATTAAAGATGTTTATGGTGTCTCGTAACTTTAGCCGGGTAATGGCCTGACGTTTGAATTCGTTTACCTTAATGGAAGGATCATATTTTGTTGCTGAATCGAAACTGGTAATGGCGTGGGCATACAATTCCCGTTGGAAATAAGCCTGACCAAGGGCGAGCCATAGAGGTCCGTTGTCGGAATAACGGTGGGTAAGAGGGTCAAGGATTTTTATAGCGGCGGTTGCTTCTTCCCATTTCCGATCGATGGTTTTAACCGCTTCTAATAATTTTGCTCGGGGGGCCTTCTGACCAAGAGTGACGAGTGCCCATTCATATTCGCTTGCGTCTTTTGACTCAGCGATGAGTTCGGTATAAATTTTTTTCGCAAGTTTAAGATTACCAGAAGCCTCCCATAAAAGGGCCTCGACAAAACGCTGTACGGTGCTGTTAATGCCGATACTTTTTGAGTAGTCTACCACCATTGCCGCACTGTCATCATGGCCGGTCTGATAAAAAGCATAGGCAAGTAAATCATAAGGAGGTTGAAAGTCTTGTTCCGCAGACAACGATATTGCCAGTTTAAAATATTCTTTTGCCTGCATATACTCTTCTTTTTCGAGGTGATATCTGCCCAGACCAATATAGGGACGCCCAAAGGTGGGAGAAATATCTACAGCCATGTCATATTGTTGAAAGGCAAGCTCAGTTTCACCATTCTTCCGTAAATGTTCTCCATAGGCAAAACGGATACCGGGGTGGCCGGGATCGAGTTTTAAGGCGGTCTTATAAAGCGTTTCTACTCTGTTGCGTGTTGCGCTGTCCTGGGACGTATTTTTTTCCAGGATAAAGCGGGCGAGATAAATATAGGCGGGGACCGTTTCCGGGTTGAGTTTTATTACTTCTTCCAGCCCGGTAATGGCGCTTGCCTGTTCTCCCGATTCCCAACGTAAGACGCTTTTCCTGATTAGTTTTTGTATATGAGAAGCATATTGTTTTTCCGTCTCAAGCAAACGAAAGGTCCTGCCTTTGTAAAGCTTTATCCCCGGAGCAGCACCAAAGGCGGTTTTTTCAAGAGCTAAAGCGGGGCCAGCAGTTTTTTCCTGAATGTTTATAATCCAGATTATTACCAGAATGATGATAAGCAGAGCTGCCGCTAAAATTGACAAGTAAAGTCTGGGACGCTTCATAATTCCTCAAAAAAATCTAAACATACCGAATAGAATGGGTCTTGTCTGATGTTACTCTTTAGCGGAGGTGTCATGTGAAGATGTAAACGGTGTCAGTTTTTCTTTTGATTCTTTGGAGCGGAGTAGTTTGTTGAGTGCCTTGTTTTTTATCTGCCGAACGCGCTCCCGGGTAAGTTTCAGTTCCTTACCGATTTCATCTAAGGTAAATTCATGTGAATAATTAATACCATAGTACATACGTAGTACTTTTTGTTCGGAATCAGACATCGAATTAAGCACGTTGTCAACAACCATCCGAAGTTCATTTCGTTCACTTTCCCTGACCTGGTCTCCTTCTCCTCCAATCATGTCCAGAAGAGATGTTGCTGACTTGCTCATGTCTTTTATGGGAGCATCAAGGGAAATGTCCATTACTTTGTTCATTACCTCGATAATATCCAGTCGGGAAACTTTGAATTCTTCCATTTCGAGGGTTTCATCCATATTGCCATTATTTTTAAGCAGTGCTTTTTTAAATCGGTTCATGAGTGCAAGTTTATTGGGTGGAATCCGGATTGCACCCACTTGCTCAAAAAGAGCTTTTTGGATAGTCTGACGTATCCACCATACTGCGTAAGAAATAAATTTTACGCCCTTTTTATCGTCAAAGCGCTTTGCTGCTTTATGAAGGCCCATGCTCCCTTCATTTATAAGTTCAAGGAGGTTGAGTCCTCTTCCCTGATAGCGTTTGGCAATAGACACCACAAAGCGTAAGTTACCGACAATTAAGTCCTGCAGCGCTTTCTGATCACCATGCTTGATACGCTGTATCAATGCCTTTTCTTCTGCAGGAGCTAATAGGTTATATCGCTCAAGATCTCGAAAGTACAGTTTTTCACTTGTATCAACCATTTTTACACTTTTCACCAGGTGTTGAGCCTATCATAATTCCCTTGCAAGAAAATGGTGAAGGGCTCGCATTTCTCTTAATGATAACGATTTTTCTAATCTGCTTAGATACTAAAATTCGCTTAAAACCATCCGCTTAACTATCTCCAAAGTACATATTTATCCGGAAATCCGCAATATAAGGGATTATTAGTGTAACAAGGCCCGCAAATTTTGGGAAAGAGTGTCATGATTCTCTCTATTACTGGCTATAATTTGGAAATCTTCAATTTATTTAAGTGGTTATCCAGGAAGCTTTCGTGAAACGAATCGTTTTGTTCTAAAATTTCTATAAATAAATTTTACTATAAATAGAAAATTTGCAAAATAGGCCTAATTATAGCGAATTATTGGCGAAATGTTCTGAAATTGACTTGACTATAGTTTGGTTGCAGGGTAAACTAGAATTGTGTCTATGCATTTGCCAAAACCAGATATTTTTGATTATCTCGATTTTAGAGATTATTTAAAAGATGTACTGGATTACATTCGAGGTACGCAGCCGGATTTTAGTTTTCAATTGCTGGTTTCAAAATACGGCCTTAAAAGTCGGTCACACTATATAGATATCCTTAAAGGCCGAACGCTTACAAAGAAATTTGTTCCCTGTTATCTCAATATTTGTGGATTATCCGGAAAAGGCGCCGAATATTTTAACAAATTGGTTGTTTATAGTCAGACATCAAACCGGGCTACTCAGACTGCTCTTTTTGATGAGATTGTAGAGCTTTCTTCAAATCTGGAAACCATAAAACTCGAAAAAGACGCATACCAATATTTTGCAAGATGGACTCACCCTGTTTTATTATCAATCATTGACCTGGATCGTAAAGAAAAAGATCCCGCTAAACTTGCTTCTAAGTTCAAAAAAAAGGTCTCGGTATGGGAAGTTAAGCGATCTTTACACACTCTTATTGAAATGGGTTTTATATCCTGGGATAATGGTAAGGGCGAATGGTGTTATCACAACAGGTTTTTAAAGTGTACTGATAAAACAAAATCCCTGGCTCTTGGGCATTTCCATGAAAAGATGCTGTCTCAAGGGCTGGAAGCATATACAAAGGATTTTGAAAACCAGGAATTTTCAACGTTAACTCTGAGTATGAGTAAAAGTACCCGTGATGGCATAAGTACTATGATTGCTGAAATGAGGAAACAAATACTTGCAATGGTTAAAAAAGACAGGAATCCCCAGTTAGTATTACAATTGAATATGCAGACCTTTGAACATTCTCTGATTGAGGGTAACAATGATTAGCTTCGCATCTAACAGGCTTCTCTCTGTACTGGCTATTTTTGTAATCGCTGTAGTTATCCTTTGTGGCTGTTCTGCTCAACAAACCGCGGGTACAGGGACGGAAACATCTACAATCAGCGGAACTTTGTATACTGTTGATAATGAACCCGCTGCAGGGGTTGAAGTATATCTGCGATCTGCTGATTATCAGTCTACGGAAACGGGTGGGGCTGACTATTTGGCCGCAACTACTAAAACAAACGGTGAAGGCTTTTTTACTTTTTCAGTTGAAGATACGGGTGCCATGATTATTGAGGCGATAATAGACTCATCCCAGGCTGTCCGTATTTCTTTACAAAAGAATGCGGACAGTTTTGTAGAGCTGGGGAAGAACACGATAGCTGAAACAGGTGTACTAAGAGGGAGGATCCTCTTACCTTCATCAGGCTTTGGAACAGTCCTGGTTCAGTTGCTGGGTTCTGAAAGGTATGCCGTACCTGATTCGGTTACGGGTGAGTTTTTGTTTTTGGCTTTACCGGCGGGAAGATATGTTCTTCGTTACAGTGGAGCCGTACCCCTGAGGCAAGCAAAAGATACACTGGTTGAGGTGTTATCCGGTGAAACAACTACGCTTCCTGTTCTCACACTTGGGGAAGCTGAGGACGGCTCAGAAGGAATATTAAACGGGAGTATTCAATTACCTGATGATGATAGTGGAAGTGTTATCGCTACTATTTTGTCTGAGTCTTTAGAGCTCTCTCTTGATGATTCAGGAGCGTTTTCTCAACGGCTAAGCCCTGGTGAATACATAGTTCATGCCTGGGGTGTTGAGCCGCCAAGAGATACCGTGTCGGTTAACATAATGATTAAGCCAGGTAGAAAAACTTCAGACATTGTTGTCATATTAGGGGAGCCACTTGCTGGCCAGATTGTTGGTCAGGTTGGATTACCCCAAGGTTCAAAGGGGACTGCGGCAGTAGCTCTGGTGGGTTTAGATTCAACTATTATTATTGATTCAACAGGCCGCTTTACTTTTACTGGCCTTAGCCAGGGAAGTTATACGATAAAGGCCTGGGGTGTGAAGCCAGAGAGAGACACCGTTAAAAAAACCATCGAAGTTAAATGGAACGTGTCATCAGATTGTGGTCTTATCCAATTAAAGACCTTATCTGTTCTCATTGTCGATGGAATCAATAATCACGACTGGCAGCGGGTTACCGGACATTATGCCACCATACTAGAAAGTACGGGTTTTATCACAGTAGATACATCCACAACACCCGCGGTTGACGGTACGGCAGAAGAATGGGATGCATGGCGCCCTGTCTTTACCAATTATGACGCAGTCATTATTAATTTCAACGACCAGAGTCTCATTAGTCAGGACGATTCTATCAGGTGGCCCGCAGAAGTGGAACAGGCTTTTGCAACATATGTTAGTAGTGGTGGTGGCGTTGTTATTTCACACTCTGCTTCCGGTGTGTTTTATGCTGAATGGCAGGCAATGAATGAGATGCGGGGTTTACGATCTGCTACCATCTTTGGTTCTGATGAACATGGGTATCAAATTTTGGATAATGGAATTATCGAAATGGATTCAATGCAACAGGGCATACATGAACTGGTTCCTCAAGATAGTTTTCTTATTATGGTGCCTCTAACAAGTCATCCCATTACCGAATCGGTACCAGAGAAATGGCTGCATCCTTCTGACGGTTTTCAGGCTAACATGAGGGGTTCTGTTGAGGGCATAACTCTTTTGAGTTATGCAGAATTTGGAACACCCGTCCGCAGACATCCTGTGGAATGGGTTAAAGAGTATGGAAATGGCCGTGTATATGTATCTGGTTATGGTCATATACATGAGCGACATGATAATGATGCCCACCGGTGTATTGGGTTTCAAACATTGTTTATCCGGGGGGTAGAATGGGTTGCGACTGGTCGGGTGAGTCACCCGGTACCAGATAATTTCCCCACTGAGGCAAGTACGAGTTTGAATGATAATTTATTGGAATAGTGTGTGTTTCAATTGCTTAAGGCGATTTTAGGCTAAAAAAATAAAAAAGGTTTGCCCCAAAAGGCGGCTTTTCCGATATTTCTTGCTTTTACAAATCCAGAGGACTTTGAATCTTTTTATTCAGATTGCTTAAGGCGTGAGTATATATCATGGTGGTCCGAATATCACCATGTCCCAATAATTCCTGTACGGTCCGAATGTCAAAACCCAATTGTAAAAGATGTGTAGCATAACTGTGTCTGAGTGTATGTATAGTGACTCTCTTGGGAATTTTAGCTTTTTCCGCGGCCTTTCGAAATGCTTTTTGCAATGCGGTATCGTGAAGATGATATCTTTTTAAGACGCCTTCTGTTTTTACCAGCGTGAGTGAACTGGCGGGAAATATGAACTGCCAAATCCATTTCTTACCCGCGTTTTTGGATTTTGATTCAATCTCCGCAGGAATAAACGCCCCTTGGAATTTGACTTTTGTATCATATTCAAAAAGTGTTTCGACTTTCTCTATCTGATTTTCTAATTCAGAAATGATGGAAAGTGGCAAGGGGATTTTCCTGTCCTTTTTCCCCTTACCCTGTTTTACGATGAGCATCTCATTTCCCAGGTCAATATCCTGCACACGAAGCCCAAGGGATTCATTTAACCTGAGTCCGCAACCGTAAATAATTTTAACCAACAGATCATATGGCTCAGAAAGATATTTTATAATTCGAAATATTTCTTCTTTAGTCATGACCGTAGGTACATGTTTAGTCCTTTTGGCCCTTGGGGTATCTTTAAGATTCTCATAGGGTCTTTCTAAGACATTCGTAAAGAAAAATAGCAGAGCATTAAAAGCCAGATTCTGAGTAGACGCCGACACATTTTTTTTCACTGCCAACCAGGTTAAGTATTTTTTAACCTCTGAATCAGAAACCTCACACAAATCTTTCGGGGCGGTAAAATCCTTGAACTTTAGAATCCAGCCACGGTAACTTTTAAGCGTACTTGGGGCAAACTTCCGCACTGCGATTTCATCGGCAAACCGGGTCAGGGCGTTATTCCAGTCAAGCGGTCTGTCTTTAATTTTGGAAATGATTTTTTTGGGTGTTTTAAAGCTTTCTAAATGCTTTTGATAAAGCTCAACTGCGTGGAAAGCCTGATTTCTTTGATGGCTGGATTGGTTTTTTTCAATGAGTTTAAGCATAAAGAGTTCAAAAGCTATTGAAGTGGCCTCGTTATAATGATTCCGATTTATAAAACCCAAATATGATTCAATCCATTTGAGATATACTGGAACATCCTTTCTTGAAATTTTCTCCTTATCGAGAAGAATCTTCCCAAATCGTTCTAATTTATCTTTTAACACGTGAAACATTACGCTACCCATCCTTCTGTATAGTACTCAATATATCACTAATATAGCTAAATTTTACAAATACTCAAGTTGAAAAATATCAAGGATTATTGGAATTTAGGGGTATTTCGTTTATATTAAGAAAGCAGGATAACAGTTTGTTAAATGCAGCGTTCATTATTATGATTTGATAAATAAGACCTACTAAAGTCACGTCTTATAGGAAAATGAAAACGCTTCGCTTTGATTATTAAAAAGCACCCCCCATAAAATGACAGATTCCTAAAAAAAAAATCCGGTAAGAAAGAAAAAATGATAATGGTATTAAAGGATGGATCAATCACCCAAATCTTATTAGGATTAGATTAATCAGGTTCGTTTCAACTCAATTGTAAGAACCCCATCTTTATAATCTGTTTTAGATACATCAGGTTTGACCTCAACCGGCAGAGGTTGTGAATTACTGAACTGCCGCATTTGATTCGAACTGCTTATTACGTTTCCCTTGTCATCTTTTAAAGTTTCTTCAATTTTCATTTCTGCGCTAATGGAAATGGTGTTGTTAGTCACATTGATGTTGATGTTATTCTTATCGCTCCCTGGAATTTGGGCAGTCACTATGACCTTTTTATCCTTTACCTCGATATTTAGGTCGGTGGAAAAGTCCTGAGAGAAGTTGGTTCCCATGCTGCTGAACGAAGATCCGAAGTCAAAATCCATGTCAAAAAAAGGATTTTTTAGCATTGGGAAAGAAAAGAAACCATCCTTAGCAGGGGGTACAACAGGTATAGTATCTGATTCTGCTTTGAGGGTATCTTCGGGAATAAGTTTTTGCGCAAATCCTGGTGAAGCTGTTACAGAGAAAAAGAAAATGGTAAATATCAATGCTGCATGGTATGTTTTAAGACTCCTAATTAAACTTTCGAAAGATAATTTATCCATAATATTCCCTCCTCATTTTGCTTTAAGTGCTATGTATTGATACACATAAGCATGAATGGGATGGCTGAGCCACCCCATTCTTTGATTATTGATTTAAGCGCTAATGGCTATACGTTTGGGTTTCGCCTCTTCACGCTTGGGTATGCGAACTTCCAGCAGACCGTTCTCCAATTTGGCGGCAACTTTGTCTTTATCGAACTCGTCACTTATCTGAAACGCCCTGTAGTAGTTGCCCACATTGAACTGCTTATAGACCGCTTTGTCAGTTTCCTTGAGAGTGGTTTTGGCCTTAATGACCAGGGAATTATTTTCATCGATTTCGATGTTAACATTCCCCTTTTCCACTCCGGGCAAATCGACTGCCAGCAGCAGTTTATCCTCACTCAGATAGATGTCCACATCCGGTGAGTAGGCTGAACCGGCATCCACCATTTGTTCCGCTCCGGTATGGGACACTTCCTTTTTTTCTCTTTTTTCCAATTCTTTATCAGTCATGATACTCACCTCCTTATTAGCTGATGTTGACTTCAATTTTTTTAGGTTTGGCTTCTTCGGCTTTGGGCAGAGTTATGGTCAAGACACCATTCTTGAAATCAGCAGAAATTTTGTCCTGCACTACTGGATAGGGAATATTGACTGTCTTTTCAAATTCCCCTGTCGAGCGCTCATTTCTGATGATTGTGTATTTTTCATCCTCGACCAGTGGCTTGCGCTTGCCCGAAAGGGTCAAATTGCCGTCCGTGAAGGATAAATTGATGTCATCCTTGGTTATACCTGGCAATTCCGCATGAAGTTTGATATCATTTCCGGTGTCGTATACATTAATCGGGGGATAGCCTCTGCTGACAGTCCGCGTATTTGTATCAAACAGGTTGTCCATATCCCGCCTAATTCGTTCCAGTTCCCTCCTGGGATCAACTTGCCAAAACATAATGAGACCTCCTTTGTTTTCGTTGATTAATTGATTTCAATGACTGTTTTGTTGGATTTGGATTCTTTTTTTGGAAGTGTTACAGAAAGCACTCCTTTTTTATACTTAGCTTTGGCTTTTGCCCATTCCACATTATCACCCACAGGGACGCTGCGGTGGAAGCTGCCGTAGCTACACTCTTTATAGTACCGGTTTTTACTCTTCTCCTCTTTTTCTTCCTTTTTCTCGCCTTTTATTGAGAGTACTCCCTCTTGCCAGGTGAGTTCGATGTCTTTCTCTGAAATTCCAGGTAGTTCAGCCCTTACGGAATACTCCTTTTTGTTTTCAGATACATCTACAGAAGGCAAAGATGAAGACACTGGTTCCCAAAGGGAAGGCCACATACCAGTCCAGACATCTTCCCATAGGTTTCCAACTTCAGTTCCGGTAGTCCGGGTTTTATTTTTTCCCAACCGCCAGTTCCATGGTATCAGATTTTTCATTTTGCTTCACCTCCTTTGGTTAAGTTGAAAAGGTTTGTTTTTTTTGAATAGCAAACTGTATGCCAATATTGAGGGGCGAAGAGATTTCAATGCATACATGCCAAAATAGTTTAATTTAGCTTAAATTTTTAGTTGTTTAGTGATGTATGTATCTGACCGGTTGAATCAGTTGTTTAATTTTAAAACAGGGGATTAAAACTGGTTTTTCAAATTTACACTCTCCAACAGATATACATTAAAGAACCAATGTGTATACATAAAAAATAGCAAAAAAACCGCATCTTATTTGGATGCTTGATTTCTTTGCTTTTATCTTATTTTTTTATGCCGCTTTACGAAACACGGTTCCGAGTTTCACAAGCGGGATATCATTATCCCACTCGGTTTCGGGTGCTTCAGGTTCGTCTGTTCCAAAAACCTGCAGAAGGCTCTTGTCATTTAATTTATCATCATCCGTGAAATTATCGGGTGTGAGCTTCTTTTCAATAGTCTCCAGGAATTCATGGGTGAATTCCATACTTGAACGCCTTAAAAGCCTGTCTATTGACGCTTCATCGGATTCATTAATATCATCATCGTAAAATGGCGCGTCTTCAAAATGGGTTTCGTGTATATAAGAATCTACCGTTTCCAATTCCTCCTGATTATAATCCATAATGTTGTTTTCCATCATGATTACCTCCTGTTTTTTGTTCGAACTTTATTAAATCAAAGAACCGAAAATGATATTTTCGCTATTCTGGAATGCAAATAAGGTGCCAAAAATAAAATCAGGCTTTTTAAGCGATTTATGCAGATTATACTTGCTTAGTGTTTAAAATTTGAACAATTTTAAAAAGCCGAAAAGTGTCGTTTTTTCAAAATAAAACACACTATCACCCTTCAATCCAGTAAAATCGAAAAAAATAATAGGCATTAGTTTTGCTTATGCGAATAGTCAGGTCAAGTGATAATCTACTCAAAAATCGGATGTTGTTTGGCCTCAGTGAAAAATAACAGTTAAGTATTCATTAAATGGAAAGGAGGAAAAGAACCATGAAATTCCAGCTTAAATTTCAAACTGCACTTCTCAGCTTCCTGCTTGTCTTGTCCATTCTAGTGTTTGCAGGATGCAAGGATACCAATACAAAGGAAACAATCACAGATACAAAAAATAGTGCTCTTAATAAAGAGCCTTCAGATAGGAAAGAAATTTCTGAATCAGTGCAAATTCAAGTGGATTCCCTTTCCGGCGAGGAAGGAGAGCGAAAACGCGAAAAAGTCATGGAAGAAGCTATTGCCGCAATACGTGAAACAGAAACAGCCATAGAAGCGCTTGATGATACTAAGAAATATGAAGCGCTGGCTGCCTTGGAGAGAGCAACCGGGAAATTAGAACTCTTACTTGCAAGAAATCCATCCCTGGCGCTGGCCCCTATTGATGTAAGTGTAACTACACATGATTTGCTCACAACCTTGGAAGATATTAAATCCGCCAGAAATAAAGCGGAGGATTATCTGGAGGATGGCGAGATTCAGAAAGCAAGAATGCTTCTGGATAAAATGGTTTGTGAGATTGTCGTTAGAGTAACAAACATCCCTCTGGCAAGCTATCCGGAAGCCATAAAGGCTGTTTCACCCCTTATTGAAGATGGGAAAAATTTAGAGGCTAAATCGGCTTTACAGGCGGCTCTCAATACTTTGGTTGTCACTAGTCACATAATTCCCTTACCGGTTATTCGGGCTGAGGAAATGTTAAAGGACGCGGAGGCCCTGGCGGAAAAGGAGGACCGCAGCAAGGAAGGCAATGACAGCCTGGCCACTTTACTTAATAACGCAGACTATCAAATAAAAATGGCGCAGGCGCTGGGATACGGTGATAAAAAAGATTATAAAAGAT
>JADFYW010000044.1 GCA_015232855.1 Fibrobacteria bacterium | reverse complement strand
CAGGTTTGCAGCGACGAGCCATTGAATTAAAAATGGATCCCCAGACACTCCAGCGATTATACACACAGAAAAGATTTCTAGCCAGACTTGCTCTCACAGATTACTACAAACAGCTTATTCTCAAAGGTAGTTTACTGGTCCTGGCACATGGTGCCCCCCTTACCCGGCCTACCCAAATTATGGCATACACCCTGGAATCAGGAATTGCTGAAAAATTTCAAGCAATGGTACACCTGGGAGGATTCAACAGCCGTATGAAAGATTTTTATGATTTGGGACTATAATAGGTTTAAGAGCTGGTACCTGGGCAGTATTGGGAAACAATTTTTTGCAAACAAGGGATAATAATGAACAAATTAAAATCAATAGTCTTGGTGATATTTAGTCTGGTTGCTTTTTCCCTAAAAGCACAGGGGCAGATAATTATAAACGAGATAAGACCAGCCGATGAGACGAGTGACTATTGTTCTTTTGTAGAACTACGTAACATTGGCACCAGCAATCAGTCTCTTAATGGGTGGGCAATTAAATATACACCTTCAAACGGGCTCTTATTCCCTGATTTAGCTATGGAAAATTTGGGCGCTACGGGTTATTTTCCTATACCCTCCAACGTAAGCCTGGAACCAGGAGAGATAGCTGTTTTTTATTTTGGTTGTTCTGGTACCAATACCTCTCATACTCAATATGTACCTGACATGAATCCTATTCCTCCTTATTGTATTACATCAATTTATTCCCGCTTGCCTAAAGATAATGGAGGGTATTGGTATGGGACTTCATTAGTTGATTATGTCCGCTTTGGACCAGGGAAGAATCCTCCCAGAGAGGTAGTATGGGATAAGGATAAAAGTTCTTCGAATATTTGGGTAGCCAGACATTCTTCGGGCATTTTAATAGACATTGGTGCTGTTTATAATCAGTGGCCAGATACAAACAGCTATGTTGACACTAAGGGTTTACCTCAGCACGCCTCCCTGTCTCATGATGGTACTGATAGTAACACCCCTGAAGACTGGGAGTTTTCCCCAGCTACACCAGGCGAGGCAAATTCTGATGTAGGACAACCTCTTTCACCTTCTATACCTCCAGCACCTCTGGAAAACAACAGCTTACCAGCGCTCGTACTTAAAGATACGCGGCCTATACTTTACGCTGCTTCGTTTAATTATCAGCAGCAAGGGGATTATCCCCGTGATTGGTATTACCATCTTTTGAGAAGTGATGTTATTGACCCAACTTATAATTCGGCGTCAACTATACTGGGTTCTTTTGCGGTAAATCATGAAACAGGAGAAAGGGGGTTGTGGGTTACTCCTGCCTCCTATGCCGTAGTGAATACCAATATGGCTGCAGCGGTTTTTGGAGAAGCTGATTGGACTGACTACCGTTTGACTTGCACAATCAAGGAAACCACCGGTGATTGCAACAGGCATCAGATGGCAGAGTTTTATTTACGCCTGGTTGATGATGTTAATAGGGTCGAGGGGTATCAGTTTAATTTCGCTGGCGGCACCAGCATATCGGTTCGCCATACCATGTTATGCCATGGCGCAGATATAGGAGTGGTTAATATTCACCCCGGCGTTGATTTTTGGGGTGCCGGGCAAGAGTGGAATGTGTTTAAACAACTGGTAAAAGATAATGGAGGATATACCGATGATTGTAATGCTCTTCCTGAAAATGCTGCCATGCCCGACCCATGTAAAAATAAAATATATGTTTCAGTAGAAAGTAAAGGCGACAAAATCTCCGCAACCTATGACAACCTTAAAGGTGGAAGATTAACTATGTCTGCCATTGACACCACTTATAAATCCGGTAAAATTGGCATAGGGCTTGTCTATGGTAATTATATTTTTAATGATATTCTGGTAGAAGACCTGCGGGACAATCCTACAGGCAATTTGCCCGTGGCTATTGTTAGCCCATTGGAAGGTATAGTGAATATAAATACCCCTGTCCGTTTTTCTGCGGAGAATAGCATATACAGTGACGATCAAAGTAAACTCAGTTATTTATGGGACTTTGGTGATGGCCTGCAAGGGAGTGGCCAGCGTCCCAGCCACAGCTTTGCCGGGATTGGTACTTATCGTGTTACCTGCACTATCAGTGATGGGGTCAATCAAAATACAGATGGCATGTTTGTTACGGTAACAGGGCCCAATGATAATACTCCTCCTACTCAAGTTGCAAATCTACAAGCCGCAACTCAGAATGATGCTGTTTCTCTTTCCTGGGATTCTGCCGCAGACACAGAAAGTGGTATTAGTGGTTATATCATTTATCGCGGCACAAACGCTAATCCCGCTATACCCCTGATAACAATAAGAAACATTACAACATTCAAAGACGTTACCGGTATCGCAAATACGACGTTTCACTACCGGGTTAAAGCTGTAAATGGAATTAAGGTCTCCAGCGCAAGTTTTAGCAACAGCGTCAATGCCACTACCTCCGAAATTTCTTCAGTCCTTTCCCATAACCTTCCTAAGGCAGAATTCAATGTCATTCACACCCCCTTTAGCCGGGTAAAAGACCTGAATTTCTATTCACCTCTCACCCAGTCGATAGAGCTTAAGATTTGTTCTTCTTTTGGACGCTTGATAACGACGCTATTCAAAGGTAGAATTGAAAAAGGTCGGCATAGCTGGAAATGGGAAGCACCGGATGGTAAGCCTGGTATCTATTTTGCGCAAATAAAAGCAAAGAACGGTATAATGACAGAAAAAATCATACTGCTTAATAAATGAGAAATGACATGAAAATACCATTTCTATTTGGCCATAATTAACGGCAGATTTTATTCTGGGGAACCATCTGCCTGAGTATCAGAGCCGATAATATGTACATCCTGTTGGGGAAAAGGAATGGTAAGTCCTGCGGCTTCCAGGGCCTCTTTGCCAGCTTTTGTCAGGTCGAGTTTAGTGTCAAACCATTCGCTGGCCAGGGTATGGACCCTAAAGAGGATATTTACCGAGCTGTCTCCCAGACTTTCAATTTTTACTACTGGTGCGGGGTCCTCTAAAACGCGGGAGTCACCTGCAGCAAGGTTCCTGAGAACTTCCAGGGTTTTGTTAAGATCATCTCCGTAAGAAACTCCGAACGCAATATCGAAACGTCTACGATTCTCCACCGTTTCAGAGTAGTTTACAATGGTGTCGCCCCAAATTTTTGAATTAGGTATCGTGACTCTCGGGCCGTCAGGTTGATGGGCCTTTGTTACAAACAGCCCCACTTCATCTATGAGATAGACTTCTCCGCCTCCTATTTTAACAGCATTTCCGGAACGGAATGGTCTGAGAACAAGCAAGACTACACCAGCGGCAATATTGCTGAGTGTTCCCTGCAGGGCGAGACCGACAGCCAGACCGGCGGCACCTAGTACTGCAATGAGACTTGTTGTCTGCACCCCAAAGCGCTCCAGTACCATGAGTATAACAACAGCCATCAAAACGGTAAAAATCGATTTTCTTGAAATAGCTGCCAGGGAAGCGTCTGAAAATTCACGACGAAGTACAATCTTTTCGATCTTTTTACTGATATACTTAGCTGCCAGGTATCCGATTGATAGAATGAGGATGGCTGCAATAATCCGCAAGCTGTAATCAATAAGCAGACCTCCGGTTTTGTCTCCGTTAAGCCCAATGGAACCGGTAAGGGCTGAATATAGAGTAGAACTGTTGTTGCCTGCCATTATTACCTCTTTGGTTATGCGTTATATAAAGCTTTATTTAGACAATATAGAACATTTTTTAAAACCCATCGATTGCGATTATGATAATTTTTCTCTTCAGGGAGCCGGAAACTCGTAAAGCATGGTAAAGCGACTTGCATTCTCGCCGTATGAATAGGATGATGACGCATAGATTTTGTTATTCGGCCCCATAGCCACATTAAAGTTGTAGGACCCGGCAACGCCGAATTCCACCTTTGCAATTCTTGCAATCCGGCACCAACTATCGCCCTCTGTTAACCTGCTTACGTAGTAATCCGTTTGGTATGAATTTGGCTTTAATTGTGATATCATGGCGTTTTGTCCGCTGGCCCAGGCCGCCAGGTAGAGGGGAGAACATCCGGGGGAAACACCCGTGTATACTCCTCGCCGCACTTCGCTCCATTCCGAACCATCCCATTTTGTCATAACGGGTAGCCTGTCTTCTCCGGCATCTTCGTAGACCAGGTAGATGGTCCCGTCAGAAGTAGCGGCCATGGCAAAGTCAAGTCCTGCATAAGGACAACCCAGGTCTTCCCAGGTAGTGCCGGATTTCCACCGGGACACTGAAATAGCCTTTGCACTGTCATTATCAGAGCTCATTGCACCAACCACCGGGATTCCTTCACACAACTTCAGTATCACTTTTGAAGCGCTCATTGAACCTGCCAGTCCTAATTCTTCCCAGGTCGTGTCTGACTTCCAGCGGAATACATGGGGACGCTGGTCGTTACCTTTTGAAGCAAAGGCTAAAATAGGACGATCTTCACTGTCTATCGCAAGGTAATCTGTTCCCACCGGTTGCCCGGGGTTGAGAACATGGGGATAACCAAGGTCTTTCCACAAGGCCCGAACCGAGTCTGACATCCGGGCGACTTGCGGGGTATTCCAACTGGTAACACGATACATTACAATGGGGTTACTTTCACTATCATAAGCTACAATCTGGGCTTCATAGGATTTGGAATCCACGAGGAGTGTTTCGGGGACGGACCATGAGTTTCCATTAAACCGGGACAATTCAAGCGGACCCTGGAAATTGAGATTTCGCGTATTAATGTATACGATATATACTGTCCCATCGGAACCAACTGAAATGGTGGGAGACTTGACGTAACGGTCGGGGGCGGGAGAATCCAGTACTTCCCATCCGCTGGCGGTTTGTTTAAATATATAGCTGCTGTCAGAGTCTGCGTCTGCTAACAGGAAGAGAAATCCTTTGGGCCCATAGACAACCTGGGTTATCATTTTAATGCTGTCAGGAATGGTAATTGAATTGGGGACCCCATTGTCATATTTATAAAGTGCTGCTTTTTTATGCCGATCTGAATGCAGCACTGCGACCATCTTTTTCTGTGGGTCAAGGAGCAATTCGGTGGTTCGCCAGTAGCTGCTGTCTTTGGGAATGGATAGGGACTGCCATGACCCATCACTCTGGAGCTGATTGTAGGAATATGCCCCAATTGTCGTATCCAGGAAGGTCGCAACCGGTTTACCCGAGGCATCGATGGTGAATGCTTTTATGTCCTCGATTGTTCCAATTTTTTTCCACATGGTTCCGGTATGACGATATATCTCGTATTCTGCAGCACCGCCGTAGGCAAGGTATGCTACGTATAAATCACCGTTGTTGGGATCAATAGCACCATAAAAATTTCCTCCTCCGCCAATCGTTCCCAGTGACTTTGCATTTGTTCCCGGCTTCCATGTATAAGCGCTAATTTCCCAATTAGGTGCTTCTCCTCTTCTTACAATAAAAACAGATGAGTCGACGGAATTTAAAATAAACTTGCTGAGTCCGCTTCCGGTTCCCTGGATACCGGTATTTTGCCAGACAAACGAACTGTCGAATCCATACCGAAAAATGCTGAATCGGGAACTACTCCCGTATGGACCATAAGTTGCCACAACCACACCATCCTCCGAGTCAATTCCAGCAGCAATTTGCTGGGATAGGCCTGCACCAGCACCGTCATGATTATCAACCCACTCGCCAGCAACACGCCTGGCGATCCCATAGTACGACATATTATGTGCGTAAACATACACGGGGTTTCCGTCAGGATCCAATACAAGGGTTGGTGAGGTTCCTACGTCAACTTTAACGTGTTCCCCGGTTATCTCAGTTGTTCCGAGGGGCGTACATTGATCTTCGCTATCAGAAGCATCATCCTTTTCGCTGGAGGAGGGTAGAATACAGTGCATCAGAAAAAGGCTTGCGGTAAGCAGGGCCAGTCGAAATATCATTTTAATTCTCCGTGGATTGATGTTATAAAGTTTAAATATTTACCTTTAACTTTCCTGCTGATTTGCCTGTTTTAGTCAGGTAAAAGCCTGTATTTATCATTAAATAAATTTAATTCTGTATACGGGAAATAGCAAATTTCTCCAATTCTTGACACATTCCTTTGGATCAATTTTGCTATTATTATTTCTTAACTTATTCGATATTATTAGCTCTTACTTCGGAAACAAAGAAAAGATTGAGAAAACTCGCTAATTGCTCCAGTGTTATTGGTGAACATCTTTTTTTTGTTTCTTTATGAAAGAACAACAACTAAATTTCCAAATTCGGGTCGATTTTTTATAAATTCAAAGACATGTATACATCTTAACCTATAAGGGTAGTATGAAAATATTTATTTTATCAAGTTTGTTCTTTTATTTACTAATCACCAGTGGCTGTATTGAAAGCAGTACTGAAGATAATGACGATAACCAGACAGATACAGCAGGAACTATTGCTGTTATTGATGGAGAGTGCAGTGAAGTGGGGGACTATTCTTGCCAGGACTTAAACCGGCTAGTGTGTTCCAGCGAACTAAAATGGGAACAAGATACAGATTGCAATGCGCAAAATAAAATATGCGAAAAGGGGCAATGTGTTGAAGATACCACTTCTGTTGAAGACACTACTTCTGCAGAAGAACCCGTTTATGATTCAGATATGTCTGCTATTGGAGGAGCTAAACTCATTACAACCGATGGCAAATGGTATTATGGTAAGTTACCTAAAAACGGTGGCATTTATCCCGGACAATATTATTATGCTGCTGTAACAGAAGGTACTGATTACACCATCAGTATTAAAGATGTAAATAACAGTGTCTATACCGGTGAGATAGAAGTTTTCGTTATTGATCAACTTGGTCTTGATTATTCTGATGATTTTTCAAGCATTAAGGCCGACAAGTCCCCTCAAGTATTCACGGGTGGTTCACGAGACCCTCATTTTAGGGTGCAGGAAGCTGTTAATGGAGACGGTGGCACGTATGGGATTTCTATAAATATTGCAGATAAAAATACCGACACTACCAAAACCGATACTACCAGTACAGATACCACAACTACTGATACAACCACAACCCCAATTGCTGTGACAGATATTGAACTCAATAAAACTCAATTGACTATTGCCAAAGGGAATACCGATAGTCTTTCTATTACTATGGTACCAGAAGATGCTTCCAACAAGAAAATCATTTGGACCAGTTCAGATACTGCTGTTGTTACTATTTCTGAAAATGGTCTGATTACCGGCATAGATACCGGGAAAGCAACCATTACTGCAACATCTGAAGATGGTGATAAAGAAGCAACTTGTACTATTCAGGTTTTTCCTGCCGGGTTGCCGGGTGAAATTCAATCAACGGGTGTTGAAGATGGATTCTGGTTTGATTCAAATACTTGGGTTGGTGGTGTGATACCAAAAGCAACAGATGATGTTCGGATCAACGGAGAAGTTCATGTTAACGAGAGTGACTCCGGTGATACTGCCTCTTGTGCAAACATGATTATTACTTCCGGGAGTGCAATTCGTGCAGAAACCTATCAAAACAGGGCACTTGTCATAAACGGAACTCTTGACAACAACGGTTCTGTTCGGAACGGTCCTGATTATTCGTCCTATGATGATGCCAGGCTGAATGTGTATATTGCCGGTGACCTCAAACAGGATAGTCTGTATAGGCCAGATACTACCTTTTTTACCGGAACCTCTACACAGAAAATTTCCACCGGTCCTGGCGGTGTGTTAAGTGGCACTTTTATCGATAAAACACCATCGTCACCTCTCGAAGCAGCAGGTGATGTAATCTTCAGTAACTTTTATCTTGATTTGGGTTCTGCAGATAATGGTTTGTTAGAATTGGGTGAACATAAACTTGTGATACAATCGGGGAGTTTTACGATTGTGAACGGTAAATTGCGGACCATACATATTGAAGCCGCAGCCAAAACAGAATTTTATTGCCCGGAGGTGTTAAGCGGAATTGGTCCTACCTTCATATCAGGTGAATTAAGAACGGGTAATGTGATTTTTAATGCAGACCTCACTGTTGATACGGCAGGTATTGTTTTCAATGTAAATGATGAATATGATACCCTTATCGTTAAAGGAGATCTTATTAATAACGGTATTATTCGCAGGGGTCCGGGGTATGCTTCTTATGATGAAGGAACGCTGGTGTTGTTTTTAGAAAGAAACTTTCAACAAAACGGAACGTATACCCCCACCGAAACACATTTTTCAGGAAATAATATACAAACGATTTCCTCTGAAACAGACTCAATTATTGAAGGTCTGTATTTTGACGACAAGCCTGATTCACTTATAAGAGCAGCCAGTGATCTCATTTTTACTGACGTACTTTTTGATTTAGGTACAGCCTCTTCTCAGGGTACTCTTTCTATGGGTTCCTATACATTGACTCATCCAACAGGTACATTTCAAATAGATTCCGGTTCTTTGGTGGCCGCTACTATTATGGGTGGAGAAGAACCCGAAAGTAAATTTACCGTCAATACTATTATTGCTTCCGGAGGGACCCTCAGCATTAGTGGAAATTATCTGGCTTCCAGTTTTGAACTTACGGGAAATCTTCAAATCGAGACCGATGGCATTTTATTTAATCAGTATCAGCAAGACGTTACTATTAATACAACAGGTACGGTAACCAATAATGGTATCATTCGTTGTGGTCCTGGTTATGCATCCTATGATGATGGTCATGTTATTCTTAATGGTGTAGATGTAAGTCACTCCGGCAATTAATGAGTCTATTTTCGTCTTTGATTGCCTGTTGGGTCATCCGGATATTTTCGGTGAGGTTAAACATGTCTGCATCAGCAAGGTAACCTAGTTGACCATCTTATTCGTGTGCAGGAGAGCCGCTATAAGGTGTATTGTTCCTGATCCGAAAAGCCCCGTAAGTTTGATATTCCCATATGCACTTGATTAGCAAGTTTCCCCAAAGCTTGAAGCATTCGTTATAGTTGCTTTTGCTATTAAAACCTCTTAACTTCTTCAATATCATCAGCTTTTACTTTGGAAATAAAGGGAACTGAAGGGACTTCCGAATGAGGGATAAGAACGGTTCGTGAAAGTTGATTTGAAGGATAGGTATAATGAGCAATGGATCTTCCTAAAAAATCAAATATTTGAAGATTGGTAATGCCTGTCTGAGAATTATTTACCGTGACACGAAGCGAGCCTTCATCGGTTTTTGCATAGGAGAAGTTCGATGTTCTTTTGTTTAGTTGATTTATGGCAACTTTAATCTCACGAAATTTCCATGTTTTTATTTCATAGGAAATTTGAGTCAGACCCGAATAATAACCGGCAATCAAATAGGATGTCTTACCATCAAAATGAGCTTGTGCATAACCCATATCTGATACAAGGGAAGCCCCATTATCATCAATTAATTTGAAATGATACTTTATTCCCGCAAATTCTGGTTTATACATTCCTGTCGTGTCATAATAATTCACAATGGTTTCCCATCCGGAATCCGCGTCAAAAAAGGTTTGAGACAGGGTGTAAGTGCCAATGTTATTGGGAGGTATGTTTGCCGCATCAATGGTTTCGATTTTACCTACCAATAAATCATAAATGTCAATTTGAGTCTTATTCTTTTTTAAAAAAGCTACCAGATACCCATTGATGGAATGGCCCGGGCCATAGCTTATTGCAATATAGACGTTTTTGTCATATCGAGTAGAATCAAATGAAAACGCATTAATGAGTTGCTGACTGAAACTAAAAAGGGGAAATAAAAATAGTATTATCATTAATTTCATTTTGTCATCCTATGTTAAATTTAACGCTTGTTGTTAGTGATGTTAAATGAACCTCTATTTAGTCCAGGGAAAGCACCTTTTTATAGTCAATATATCTTAGCACCGTTAAGTAACCGGAACGGTTAATATCTTCAAAAGCTATATATGCTGTTTCACCGGATACCAGATAAGCGTATTTTCCAATCCGGTAACTGCTTACATCAGCGTAGCCGGGTAATGCCGTGCCATTGTCATAAAACCGGGCGAATGCAACTTGATTATCATTTTTGCTATAGGTAATATGAATAATACCGTTGAATACAGAGAACGTAAAATTCTTTTCTGGATAAATATAATCAGTAATGAAATCAGAAGTTCCGATACGAATCCATTTGTTCTTTTGATCATCATACTGCATAAGCGATAATTGGTTAAGAGCAGACTTATAAAGGGTATATACTTTTCCATTTGTTTTATCAACAGCTATTTGGGCCCATGCTCCACTTGCGAATCCTTTGCTGCCCAGGACTTCCCATTCGTCACCATTGTATTTCCAAGCGTATAATCCCATGTATTTGGAATAATCATTATTACTCTGAATTACATAGGGGACTTCGTTATAAACGGCAATAGTGCTCCAGGCATAGGTGTAGGTGCTAAAGCTTGTAGCGCCTACTACACTCCATTCGTTCTGATAAGCATCGTATTTTCGGATATTGGTTTTATGGGTATAATCGTTGGTTAACACCATAAATGGGGACAGGCTGTCAATGGCATAATCCGGGTGCATATTGACGCCTTCATAAATAGAAAAACCTTTGCTTCCCATGTTCTCCCAGCGTGTACCATTAAAAAACCAGTCTTCCAACCGACTAAAAATGGATATTCTTCCATTTGTATCAATTATTAATTGGAAGGTATTGTTCATAGAATTACCCACTTCCATAGAGAATTGAGGGGTACCCACATAATTCCATATTCCCGCATGATACTTGAGTACTGTTATTTTAATGGGGTTCCTGAAGGCCACAAAAAGAGTGTCTTTGAACGTTTTTATCTGTATACCACCCACCTTGGTGTTCCAAAGCGGAGTGGAATCCTGTAAGACCAGTCCTGAACGGTAGACGTGTACATGGTAAGTAGCCGTATCGCCATCAGGGTCCCGAGTGTTGACCGTTATATTATTTTTACCAGGGTGTAGTTGTAACAGTTCGCTGGTTGAACCGGGTAAAAGGTCTTTTCCATTGAGCCAAAGTTTTGTGTCATTACTGATACTGGTGGTGGTGAGGCTAATCGTCTTTGTGCCGTCTGGAACAATCGCTGTATAGTTATAGACAAGGGGTGAAAAATTTGGAGAAAGGGCCCCTGTGGAAAGGCTGATTGATTTGAGATGTCGACTGCTTATGGGTGCAATATGTACCTTCCATACGAGTGGGTCAGAAAATGATTTACCGTCGCTTACCTTCAGGAGAATGGTTCTGGACAAAGTGACTGTGTCTATAGGTCTCCAGCTGATGATATTTCCGGTAATCTGAATTTCTTCAGGTGCACCGGGAGCAGAAAAGATGAGTGAATCAATGTCTTTGTCAAAAGCCTGCAGGGTATAGGTAAACGTTTTTTCTGAGTATACTGTGTCGGGGAGAGAATCAGCAGTAGTTAAAAATACGGGAGGCGTGTTGGGCTCAATTACCGTGTTGCTATCTCTGACCAAAATTCGCCATTGCAGGGTGTCGGACTTTCCATTGGTATCGGCTGCTTCGACAGAGATGAAGTGCTCCCCGGTATCTCCGGGAGTGGTTAACCAACTTACCATGCTGTCAGTCAGAGACAAGTTTTGAGGAGCATCCAGGAGGGTAAGGTTAACCGGGTCCCCCTCGGGGTCAACAGTAGAAAGTCTGGCTGTATACAACTCACCGGTTATCAAAGTGTCTATGAATTCAGACGGGTCGGTAAGGAAATAGGGGGCCTTATTCGTATTTAGTTCCAGGTGGATAAAATTCCACAGAGAGCTATATGCGAATTTCCCCGAGTGGTTTTCGGCCTTGACCCTCCAGTAATACATTTTGTTACTGATAGGAAAGGCCGCTATACTGCTATCGGTTATAGACTCGGCCAGTATATGAACCGGAGGCTTTACCGTATCAAGATAAACAGTATAACTGATTTCGGTATCGGGAATAGCATACCAGCTAAGGACGTACTGTGTATCGGCTGTTTCGTTTGAATCATTATTTAGAGGGAAACGGAGCTGCGGCGTTGGAATTAGATTAGGCTCTACGGTGATGGGGAGGGTATAGGTCAGGGTATCACCAGCATCAGGGTACAGGTTGAGTGTAGCAGTATATTGTCCCTGAGTAGTGTAAATATGAATAAGCATATCCGGGATGGAATCGGTCAAATCGGTAGTATTGGTATTGTCTCCGAAATCCAGTAAAAGTTGAGATATTCCGCCAAAAGGGGCCTTGTAGTTCACCTTAAAATATACCGGATGGCCGGTGGTGACGGTTATTGGGTTTTCTACGGAATCGAGAGACGTTCCACCGGTTAATGAGGCCGAAATTACTGAAGATATAACTGAAAGGAGAAAAGTAGCAGGAGCAGACCTGTTGCCGCCGGCACTTATTGCACATACCGACAGGGGGATAAATATGGTGCTGTCCGGACTGAGGGTATTTGATGAAAGTGCCATGAGGTGGGTGAGTAGTACTTTCCAAGACGAGTCATAGGTAGTGTCCAGTGGTATGGTATCTTGTCCAGCGAACCATTCGTATCTTGTAATGGCGTCTGTTCCTTTGGTCATAGCCTGTGCCGTTATAGTGATATATGTGGAAGTGTCGGGAACGGTCATATCATAAGCGTACACTGTTATGCCATTGGTGTCTGAAGCCTGGTTATGTAGTTGGATGTTCATTCCGGAAATAGCCTCTCCTTCAGAAACGGTAAAACCAGTGGTACCTCCGCCCAAGCCGGATGGATCGGTAACCGATATCTGTACCGAAGGATCAGATGGGGGAATGTTGCTCAGGGTATAGTTTCCGTTTTCGTCTGTCACGGTGCTAAGGCCTCCACCAATGGCCTCGACGGTAATACCAGCAAGGGGAGCCCCGTCAGCATCATATACAGTACCGGATACGGTGCCACCGCCTTCTTGTAGTGCTATAACAGGAAGTAGGGTAGTATCATTTAATACGCAGGAGTCTAGCAAGTAAATTTTATTTCCCACATTCTGTTTTGCAAAAAACAATTTTACCGGAGTTTTCCGTGGAACCCGATTTAAAACATACTGCCCTGCCATATCACTTAATATGGAATTAGCTTCGTCTGAAGTAGCAATTCCGCAGTCAGAGACGGGGGCCCCTTTGCTATCGGTAACGGCTCCTTTGAGTATATAAAACAGGTATGAAAGTCGTATGGTATCACTAAGAATATCGTGCAATCCTGCACTGACTAATATTGAAGGGGCGTAATTTGTATCGTAATCCGGGTGGGTGATGGTAAGTTGGTATTCAGCCGGTTTGACTTTGGTTATGGTAAAAAAACCGCTGCTGTCGGTTTGAGCCGTGAGGGTAGAATCACTATCGACCGTAATTTGTGCTCTCGCAATGGCGTTATTTTTTTTATCGGTAATAAAACCGGATATTGAGCCATCGGTTGAATCATCAGCATTGATATAAATAATCTTTTTTTCTGTGCATGAACTGAAGAAAAACATCAAAAACGTTAAGAAAATGTATATCGTTCGCATATTCCTCCTGATGCTGACAGCAGCACGAAGTTGTGTACCAAAATTGTTTTAAAACGCAAATAAAAGCCAATAGCTTTATCTTATACTATTGAAATTACTCAATTTTTCATTTTCTTTCAATTTGAAAGCTGGAAAGATTATTGTCAGAATTTCCAGCATTGGTTGGACCCGGAGAAGTGGTGATTAACCCTTGAATTGACTGCTTTTGCAAAAAAAAGTTCCTTACCAATTGAAGAAGTACTGTAATTATGACATTAAAATTTCTGTCTTTTAGGGTTTCACTTTCGAATGGTTTTTCTTTTATTAGTACCAGATATGTTCAAAAATAATTCACCATATGGGAAACAACCCCGAGGAGATTCTATGTCATTCCGTAGACTAATTTTGTTATTGGTAGCAAGTATACTTGTATTTTCTTTATCTAATTTGTCAGCCCTGGACGGGTATAATCTGATGAATATGCAGGGGGAGCAGATGTGGCCCACCTTTGATGGAAAGCCTCCTGCTACCGAAGTTAAACAGGGTTGGGAAGAGGGTGCCTGGGTTAATGAAGCCAAGACCGTATTTACCAATGAGGCAGGTGTAATTAAAGAAAAAATAGTATTTGGTTATCAGGCAGATGCATGGGTGCAGCAGCAGAAACATGTTCCAACCTTCGTTGAAGGAAAGGTAACTGAAGTTGTCATTTCCAGCTTTTCCGCAGATACCTGGACGCCTGCGATGGCTTATCAATTAACCCGGGATGCCTCGGGAAATCTTACAGCAACAAAAATGGTCGTTATGTATGGTGATATAACGATGGATTTCATGACGACAGTGGGAACCTTTGCTACAGACGGGACCCTGGAGAAGAGTACTACGACTGTAGCCGATTTTCAGGACCCGGCAAAGAAAAAAATTCAGGAGACGACTTACACCTTCACCAGTACTACGATTACCATGGTAATGACAAAAAATACAGACGATAACGGAGATATTCTGCCCAATAGCGAAATGGTGAATGAAAGCAAGATAGTTCTAACGGTCGATGATCAGGATCGTTTAATTGAGAATCTCAATCAAACCTGGAAAGACGGTGCATGGGTAAATGATACCAAAGAAACCTCGGTGTACACTACTGATAAGACAGTAGCGACCACGGTTGACTGGACCGGGAGTGCCTGGGGAACTGAACCCAGCAGCAGGATGACTTCAACTTATCAAAATGGTAAGCTGATGGAGATGGTAAGGGAAAGTACTCCCAACGGTGGGACTTTTGGCAACAGCGATAGAACGGTGTATACCTATGGCACCAGCAGTCTTCAGAATTTTACTTTTGGGTCTGGGCTGGTAACCTCCCGCACTCTTGATGGAAGCGTGGTCTTAACTGTGCAAGGGACAAACCCGGGCACTGTTTCCTTGCAGGTTTCAGATATGGCAGGTCGGAGTATCTCTGTGAACGAGACCAGGTATACGGACCTCTACCAGGCCAATATTCCCAGTTCCGCTACACTACTGGTATATCGTCTTCGTCATGGCTCTGATATGCAAGGAGGGATAATCCGACCGGTTCGTTAATTCTAATTGGAAGTAAAGAAAAAGCCACCTGGATTGGGTGGCTTTTTTGTTTATGGGTATCATCTTTCTGGATAATGTATTGTAAAATTACCTGAAGGAATAAGTATACTTTAATAAGAGTATACTTTTATTCTCCACTACATCATCAAACATTTCTTATTCGAATCTAAATTCAAAACAGATTAATGTAGAATAGTTAAACTTGGGCGGTTACCAAGTTTGCTCGATAGAATAATTTGAATTGTGATGATCACATAACAGATATTTCATTCAATTTTATTATCATATGCTGGTGATTTACCTGTACCATCAAAAAGCATATACCACTTGCCAAAGACTTAATATCAATGGCGATTTCTTTCTTATGGTTGTGCTTATCAATCAATACCTTTCCATGTATAGAATATATGGTTACTCGATTTATTGGTGATGTTGATGAGGTAATTAATAGTAAGTCCTCGCTATATTGGATATGAATAGGTGATACGTTTTTCTTTAATTGTGGTTTCATTTCTAATGCGGTGACCTGGCAGGAGGTTTTGCCATCTATAGTCTGGCTGTTATACCATTTATCTGTATTTAAAGAACTTGTCCAGGTAAGTATCGAGTCTGGGAGATTGCATAAGCGGTTTGAATTTAATTGTAGTTCGTTAAGATTGTTTAAATTCATAATTTCAGGGGGAAGGGTATCCAGTTGATTATAAGATAAAAATAATTCTTTTAAAGATCCTAGTTGTCCTATCTCCGGTGGAATATCTGAAAGTGAATTGGACTTTAGTGATAAGGTCGTTAATTGAGTTAATGCGGAAAGTTCTGCTGGAATATGTGTAAATTTACATCCGGTTGCAACCAAAGACTGAAGGGTGTTTAGTTGACATACAATAATTGGAAAGCTATCGAAGGAATTTCCTCCGATATATAACTCAATTAGCCTGGTGAGTTTTTTGAATTCATCAGGCAAGGACGAAATACCTGTATATCCAATTTCTAAATGGTTGAGTAAATGTAATTCCCCGATATCGGAAGGGAGGGTATCAATAACATTATGGTTTAAATTTAAAAAGGTAAGGTTTGTTAAATTCCACAGATCAGCGGGTATTTTTGAAATATTGTTATTGCTTAGGTTTAGCTCTTCCAGGTGTTCTAAATTTCCGATTGTTTGTGGAAGAGATATTAGTTTGTTGTTCTTCATGTTTAGTACTTTGAGTGATGATAAAGATGGTATTGCAATGGGGAAATCAATAAACTCATTGTCGTTAAGATGTAGCTCCTGAATGGATTCCATTTGTCCTATTTCCGGGGGCAACATGGTAAGGTCATTGTATTCAAAACTTAAAATCTTAAGCTTTGTAAGTTTTGTGAGTTGAACGGGCACAGCATGTTTAAAACGAGAATAATATAAACTCTCCAAATTTGGTATATTCAAAATTTCCAAAGGGAAATCCGGTAAAGCAAGAGATTGTAAATAGAGGCGGTTAAGTGATGTTAACTGTGCGATTTCAGGTGGGATAGTCGATATTTGTGAATATCCAATACCCAAAAATTCAAGAGATTTAAGTTGGCCAATTTCTGGGGGAATAGAATCAAGATTTGAGCCGGATATCCATAATCTTTTAAGGTTTATCATATTTTTAATATCTGGTAATAGGTATCGAAAGCTCGTCCCTGATATGGAAAGATATTTTAGATTTATATTCTGTGTCACTTCGGGGGGAATGACACTGAAGCGTGCTGAAGATAAATTAAGTGTGTCAAGGGCCTTAAGTTGAGAAAATTCATTCGGGACGCCACTCAGGCTTTGATTGTTATTTAGATTCAAATATGACAGGTTGGATAAAAGTCCTATTTCAGGAGGCAGTTCATACAAATTATTATGTGAAAGGTTTACATGAGTAAGAGTTGTCAGTTTACCAATTTCTTTCGGTAAAAGGGATAGCCTATATCCGTGAAAATTAAGCTGGGTAATCCTACCTTGCTCTTTTGTTATTAATGTTACTCGGGGCTCCCCATAATACTGATTAGCTTGAAGAATGCTTATTACTGTAGTGGAGTCACAGATAAAATCTTCACAAGGTGCGATTTCTGCCCACGACATGGTATGAAGGGGGAATGAAATAAGAAAGAATAAATAGGCAAGGTATGTTTTTATATCCAGTTCCAAAGGAATCAATTTTAATGGGTGTGGCATATGCTCTAAGCTATTGAAAACAATTTCATTTTATATGCTGATGAGATGAATGCAACACCTCATACGTTTCTAGAAACGGATTCCCGCTTTAATATCAATTCTTTTTTGCTTGGTTGGATCATCAAGAAAGGCAAAGAGGAAATCGGCACCTAAAAATACGTTTATTTCTGATGTAAAAAGTTCAGGCTGTAAGGTTAAGAAAACAGGCGTATAGGTTCGGTTTGCGTTTAAGGTTGCTTTTTTATAGACGGGCATTGATGTGGTGGTTGTTAATCGAAATGCCAGCCAGTCGGTAATAGCATAGTCTACATGACCATAAGCACCTGTTACAATGTACCAGGCATGATGGGCATCACTTTCACCGGATTCAGTTGTCGAGTCAATACCAGCACTATTCTCAAAAAGATAATCGCCGAAGTTTAAACCGGCACTGATAACCAATTCATCATTTCCGATAACATTGACTCCAAGATTCATTTCACCAAAAAAACCATTGTGGATGTGGTTGTCTTTAAATCGGTCAACGAAGTCATCTTCGTCTACATGTGCAATGGTGTGATATAAAATATTTACCAGATCACCTATGTATCTGTTTTGGAAATCAAAATGCATATCCCACTGATCTTCATTATCTGCCCGGGCAGCAAAATTTACGCTGGAATATGAAAAGGAGTTAAACTGGTCGTTATCGGAACGTACCCCGGGTATGTCATTGGATGTTCCCGTTCTACTCATGATGGAGTAGATATAGTTAACTTCCCAAAAGTTCTCATAAAAGTTCCTTAAATTTTTAGAACGAGCATGAGAATACCCAAAAAAGAAACAAAAAAGTAAAATTAAAATGAGTGAAAAGCGCTGCATCTGGTCTCCTAAAATTAATGTTGAAAATCAAATTAGTAAAAAACGAGAAGTTTTAAACGGTATGGTTTTGACAGGGAGCTGTAATACCATGACAGGCCTTACCCATTTACCCCGCATACCGTCTGCTATGAAAAACATATCATAACAGGCACCGGTGGTTTGAGCTGGAGTGGTGTAGGTGGAATCTGCTATTTGTGCTTCAGGGCCGGACTTCATATCCATTTCATTGGGAAAATCATCCTGATATCGGATAAAGACGCCGCTGTTGCAGGTTCGGGGACATTGCCATTCAAGTTTCAAATCAATATTCTGGAAGGCAGCATCACTAAGAATAGACTTCACTTCTCCATCCCCATTCTGTATGCGTGTTCCCAGATTACTATCATGACGGATATTCCAGCTGACCAATTCTTATAAATTAAAATATTCATTTTCCGGATACACAAAGGCTTCATTTAGAAAAACCGGAATATAGGGCCCCAAACTCAATCGGTCAATTTCTCTTATGAATGTCCGATTTCCGCCTTGCTATTTCCATTCATCTGACCTTCAAAGAGGTATTGGTCAAATCAAAAAACAAAAGTTTTAGGCCAATGCTACGGTATTCTTAAGCCGAAAGGCCAACCGGTATTAACAAACAGGAAAAACAAACAAGATCAGACTTGTAATCAACTCTGCCCATATTTTGTACGATTTGGCAAATAAGTGCCAAATAAAGTATTCCTTATTAAGAAAAATAAGCTATTTTTATCTTAGACGTTTCGCTCTTCCAAACTATAGAAAAACCGTTACTTATGTATTATGTCTATACAAAGTACATACCTTCATCTTTACTCAGGAGGATTAATGTTTCCTGTTCGAAGCATAATTGTTCACATAATTTTTCTGCTTTTTATTATACCAATTTTTCATGTTTACGCGGCAGGCATTTCATTCTTTTCTGACTTTGAAAAAGACACCCATGTTATCCAGGATGTGATAGAAGGCGATTCAACTTACAGCTATGCTTATTTGCAAAGTTGGGTTGACAGCCTGGAAAACACACCTGTGTTTGGAGACTTTGAGAGTGTCCGGATTTTCTATACAAATAAAGGCGGTTCATCACACCGGCTTGCTCATCTGGTGCCAGATCCGCTTAATTCCGGCAATACCGTATTGAAGTATTGGATAAACAAAAAAATGTATAACAGCTACTGGCAAGGCCGAATTCAATACGCCTTTGCAAATCCACATGTCAACAGTGAAATTGAAAGGACCGGGTTTGAAACCCTTCATTATTCTGTAAAAATGCTGGTTCCCCTGGATTACCAGGCAGTAGCGGCAGATGCTGATTATAACCTCGATTTTTACATCATCGCGGAATTTTTTAACAATGCCGGATGGCTGACAGATGACCCTGATTATAAAGCCTTTCGTATAAGTCTCAACATGCTAAAACCGAAGGGACTTACCAGTTTTCATTTTAAAATTCACGGACAGACTCGCCTAAAAGAATCCGGTTGGGGTAATGATGCAGGAGGTGCAGATTTATGGGACTCGCTGAACGTAACTTTTGGGGTCCCTTTAGGAAAATGGATAACGCTTGATTTTTTTATAAAGGAAGGCGACAGTGCATCAGGAAAATTCATCCTGAAAGCAGATGCAGAGGAAATTTTCAACATTAAGAACTATACTCACCATCCCGAAGATGAGCAACCTGACGGCTTCAATGATTTAAACACCATGAAATTATATATGGCTGGAACAACGATAGATGCTTTCAAACAGAAGTACGGATTAACCCCGGTTTTATACTGGGACGATTTTACCATCTACGATGATTCTGAGTTAAAACAAAAAAGTATTAAACTTATTGATAAAGACTGCGGAAAAGAACTAAACAATAACGATACCACGCTCACCGCACCGCACATTCGCTCAGTCTATAATCCAGAATCAAACTATCAATATAAATTTCGTTTCCAGAACACAAATCTCACCGATGATACCGTTATACTCCATACCGGGGATAGCACTCTTGTATTAAACTCCGACCTTTCAAAGAAATTACAAAACAACGCTACTTACCGTGTCAGGACAAGTATAGAGAACCATCCTTACCTTTTCAGTTATGGAGACACAGACAATTATTGTGAAATCACTACCAATTTCAAAAGCACTCCAATCGCAAAAAAAAGCACAGCCGAACTCAACGAACAACTCAGGCTTTTTCCTAACCCGTCCGGGACGGTAATAAATGTGCGATTCCTGGTTTCCCGCCCTGATGAAACAGTCAGAATGGATATATTAAATGAGCAGGGAATAACGGTTCGGAACATTTTTAATGTTCATTTTTCTTCCGGTGAACATGAAACCCTTTTGGACATACAGGCACTACCGGCTGGCACATATCTACTGAGGTTCGAAAATGGTACGACCGGAGAAACCAGAAGAATTATTCATCAATAGTTCTGTAAATAGTATCTGTTCAAAATAGCTGATTAATATTAGCCACAGAGTACACGGAGAACACAGAGGGGTTATATTTTTAAAATTTTAAAACTTTTCTCTGTGTCCTCTGTGTCCTCTGTGACCTCTGTGGCTTTTGACATCTATTCTGAACAAGAACTAAATAGGTAATTTAAACCAGAATTGTCCCTGTTCTTTCTCGGTACCCGGGACCTTAAGAAGTTATAATCCAGAACTTACCGTCACCCTGAGCCTGCCTGCCCGGCGTAGCCTTAGCGAAGCGGGGTCGAAGGCGTGGATGAGAGAGAATCGTAGGGAAATTTGTTTAGGATGCAGATATTTAAAACGACTTGAAATCAGGGCTTACAGCATAATTTAATTGAAAAAGGGGCCACTTCGTTATGAAGCAATATATTAAAAAATGAAAAAAAACGCCGAATAACAAGCACTCAGCTAAATCGATACTAAAAAACTAATGAAAATTTTTATTATGGCTTTTTGTTAAATGGTGTTATATTAAATACAGTTTACGCCAATAAGACAAATTACGGTTCAATTTATTTTAACTTAGCAATAATTTAAATAATCAGCCATATGCAATACAAAAAAGCAGTTATCAGCCGGTACCTTTTTTTTACCCTTCTTATATTTATTCAACTGGTAAACGCTAACCCGTCTCCATTACCGCTCGAACGGAATCTATCACAACAGACCTATTATGTACCAGCGCAAACATCGGTAACTTTATTATACGGTAATGGTACATTCTGTTTTGAAAAAACCACCGGGTCAGGAACACTGTCAAATGACGGCATCTATACTCCCGGCATAAATGATACCGCCGCCATATATGTTATTAACTGTAACGACAGTACAGTTGCAACAACAGTTAACCTGTATTTTTTGCCAGAACATAATATGAATATCGGATTTTATTTATTATCCCTGCGACAAGTACCTGACCTGAGTAAAGCACAGGATGGCTCCGACTATCAGAAGGACTTCCTGCGGATACTGGACAAAGTAAAGAAGGACGGTTTTTCCCCTTTCCGTGTTATGTTCCCTTACCCTGGTACCGGAGGTACCGGACAGACCATTACACGGGAAGCCTGGGAAGAAGGGTGGGTGTTTCCCGGTCTTAAGACCATAATGGAAGGAGACAGTTCACTCAACCTGATGTTTTCCCTCTCAAGTTATCCACGTAGCTTTATTCCAAACCGGACGCCCCTTGACAGCCCGGCTATCATCGATACATTGTTAGCGGGTGGTAATTATGATGTTACAGGAAGCAGGGAACATCTTGATTTTGAAGGTATCCGCCATGCCAGGTATAAATATTTTACCAAAATAAAAATACATCATGTTCCTGTTACTCTTTTGGGGACAACTTTTAACACCAGTAATCGATACTGGCAATGGACAATACTACAGCAGCCTGATAACAGCCAGAGCATATCATCCTGTGATGAAAATGGAAAAAACTGCAATTATGCCAACATCGTGTTTGAACTTGAGGATATCATCAGTCTGGCCGGTAAACAATTGCTCAAGCTGAGTGACAGCACAGACATCAAGGTTATGCAAACATTCCTGAACCGGATAATTGCTATCAATCACTATCCTTTTTATAGAAAGGATCTTTCTTACTGGAGCAAGTTCCCCCCCTATGGATTCAGCAGTGACAGCACCAGAAAGTTCAGCCTTTCTGATGTTCGCAATCCAGTCAACTATGAACGATACATTTTAGATCATTTCGGCACAGATAATACTACTTCGACCCTGTCAACCGATTACAACAAGTCTTTTTTTTACCGCCTTTTAAACCACCCCTCCTTTGGCGCAAAAGCCGGGAAATGGATGATTGAAATAGGAAATGAACCAGACGCTCAAGGTTATTTCTGGGGAACGATTGGTGATTTTGAGTCGTTGTTTATCGAGAACATGAAGGCTGCCAGAATTCTTCAAAAGCAGTATCCGAAACTCCTTTTCGGTGGCCCCGGTTTTACATCTGAGATCGCCATTGGAAGCAAATCCAATGATCGGCAACAGGCTTTTTGTGATTTTGCTGAAAAGCTGGCGTCCGATGAAATTGAAAATGATTTTCTTTCCTACCATATTTACTACAGTACTATTTTAAATGATATAAAGTCAAATGAACAGAACTTTACCGATTCAACGCAGGACATCCCTTGGGACAGTTATCTTAATAAAATTGCGTGGATTACTCCGAAATCTAAAAGGACTTCTATCTCTGAATGGAACGTAGCCAGTGCCATGACCCATAAAATTCCTTTGTATCTGGATAATGATCTCAGAAATGATACTGGTTTTATGGGCATCCAGGAAATAACCCGTCTGGGATTAAATTGCAACGAAAACAATTCGAGGGATCAGCTAACCAGCTGTATCCTTGAGTCTAAAGGGTTTATGAACTATCTGTTTTCAACTATGGTATTCAACTACCATAACAAAGTGGACGACCTCTTTTTGTTCAGGATGATGGATGATGAACTTAACGGCAACCAGGACGGCATGAAGCCTACTCTTGGCCTGTTCACCAATGAAGGCGAAGAAAAAATGGCTTACCAACAAGCTCTTGCTGTAAATAAACTTGTTCGAAACGGCTTTACCGCTATTGAAAATGAGTATGTTTCTCTTCTCAGGGGAAAGGACAATACAGGCGACACTTCCCGGCTGATTGTACTGTCAAAAAAAGGTGATATCTGCCCGGATACAGCTATATACAGGTATATCGACGGTTCGGTGAAGCCTTCCGGAAACCTGGCATTACCTGCTAACAGATGGATGGAACTTGAATATGTATCAACAGGTAACATACTTCCTTCCTATGATTTTCTGCCCTGTGACAGTAGTATTGTAAAATCAAAACAGGGATGTATGGACTCTTCTTATTTTGAATTTGACTCCCTTGCCAATGTACATATTCCTTCCTTGTGTAAAACAAGCGATATCCATTCTCCCACACTAGCTTCCAATATCAAAATAAGCTATCAGGCAGGGCAAATAGCAATTTCGTATCCCGGCTTTTATAAAGTCGTTCTGTTTGATATAAAAGGAAATAAACTGTTCACTGCTGAAGGAAACGGAAATGATAAATACCACCTTAACGCCCTTCCCGGATCCGGTTTGTACATTCTTACTATTCAAGGCAGAAAGGGTATTTACACACAACTACTTTCTCTCATAAACTGAGCCGGAAAACGCACTTTTTTTTCCATGTTTGCCCACCCGTGGTGAACACAAGGAACCCAATACCGTTTCTAATGCTTTCCTTTTCTGCCATATAATATCCAGGACCCATATTCTTACAGCGGATATGCTTTCCCGACAAGGTTTGCAGGCTCAGAAACGAAAGCGGCATTGATGCTGTTATGACCAGATTTCCTTCTCTGGAATACATGGTTAGCTTTGGTTCTGATGTTTTTTCAACCCGTTGTATAGCCAGTAGACCACAGGAGCCATCATCTATTCTAGCAGTAGAATCATACCCCTGTTTTAATGAATCGGTACAGCCGGCTTTTACCAGTATGGTATCCTGAGGCAGGTACTCAGGCCATCTCCCATCTTTAAAAAAGAAAAATGGATTCAGCGAATCACCCAAATCTTTGACTGCAAGATTACGGAAAGCAACAGCCGTATCTCCTGTTGTGCGGTACTGGAGCATAAAACTACCCTTATGCAGCTCGTAATATTTGCCATTACTGCCATCAGTACTGAACTTACTTTTGTTATAGGCGGCCATAAAATCGGGCGACCCTATTTCGTATGATAAAAGTAATTTACCATTCCCGTAATGGGCGATGTGCTTATCAAAGGCTATTATTCTGAATTCATTCCATTGGCCAGCAGGCTTTGTCCAATTACCTCGCAGACTGTCTGCAACGGGAATCATATCATAACAGGCACCGGCGGTTTGAGCTGGAGAGGTGTAGGTGGAATCTGCAATTTGTGCTTCAGGGCCGGACTTCATGTCCGTTTCATTGGGGAACTCTTCCTGATATCGGATAAAGACGCCGCTGTTGCAGGCCCGGGGACATTGCCACTCAAGTTTCAAGTCAAAATTCTGGAAGGCTGCATCACTCAGAATAGACTTCACTTCTCCAGCCCCATTCTGTATGCGTGTTCCCAGATAACCATCGTGAAGAACATTCCAGCTGGGAGGGACGATATCCCCCTTGTAGCGATGCCAGTTATTCAGGTCCGTACCGTTGAACAAAAGAAGATACCCGGCCTTTTCTTCGAGGAGAGAAAGAGTGTTCTCTTTTACTCCATAGACCGTTACCACGGCCAGATAAAAGAAGAACAAACAATTGATGATTCTCTTTTTCACAAGTCCCCCTTTCTAGCTGACCAGCTCTTATAAATCAATATATTCATTTTGCGGATATTCAAAGGCCTTCTTCCGGTGTTTCACTAGAATTGGTCAGAATTGGTCGGACCAGGAGAATTTATGGAAATGATTTCCTTTACAGATTATGCTGGCAAAATAGTATCCTGGTTTTAACCTGTTTGTTGACCAGAATTGGTCGGACCAAGAGAATTGGTGCGGCGTAGAAGTGCTGGATGATGCAGGGATTTCTCTGATTAAGCAGCAAGTCAATAAATTCAATCTTGATAGAAAATTCAAGGATTACCCAGCTATTTCTGCACAGATTATGGAAGAAGACTTGAAGTCACTGCCATTGGATAAATCTCTTTCTAAAAAAATCTATAAAACCTGGGACAGAGGCAATGCTACACCATTGTATGATAAACTGGAAAAATAATTTGTTTCTCTGGTATGCCAGTCATAAGCCTGACCAAAAAAGTCGATTGCCGTTTTGAAGGAGTTGCTATTCCAGTTAAAATGTTTTTTATAAACACCGATTTAAGCCAAAACCATGTAGCGGTCTCTAACAAATATTTTACTACCGTTGGGAGTTCGTTATATCGGTTACGTGTATGAGTCAGAATAAAAGGTAAAGCCCGAAATATCTCATAAAAACAGATGAAAAATGTTGAATAGGAACTTCCTAATTTGGATAAGAGGTCGCGGAGAAACGTTAAAAAAAATCCCGTTGGATTATTCCAACGGGATTTAAAAAGAACTAAGAGATAAATAATACAGCCCTGCTATTCGGCACTTGCTCCGGCAACTTCCTCAGAACTGAGTACCCGATCATATATTTTCACCTCATCCATTACACCTTTGAAGTAGGTATTACTCGAACCTTCGGGACTGTAATCAGGGCGCCAACCAAGATAGAGTTGTTCGTGGATAACCATAAGCGCTGAAGTACCAAACGATTTGCTGGCGACCTGTGAACCATCTACATAAATGATGACCATTCCCGTTTCGCTGTTAAAGGTCATTGTTACCATTTTCCAGCTCATGCTAGGAGCAGCATTGGATGGAGAATAGAAATATTGCCATTGTCCATTCCGCATTCCAAGATTTACCTGAACGGTTCCATCGATATTAGAACTGTATCCAGTAGTGTGTACCCACATATGAGCACCCGCACGAGCACCCGGTTGAGCAAATTCAAAAATAGGCATCCGACGTATTTCAGTACTATATACCCATGCGGAAAAAGTAAAATCTGTTAGCCCTAAGTCTGCAGTGGGAACTACAACAGCCGTTTGGCCATTACAATCAAGACCGTTTCCTGTCACACCTGGAACTACTCCGCCACTCCCAAGTTTCAGACCGTTGTTGTTATTTCCGGATTGATCACTGACGATCTCACCTACATCCTCAAAATCCCAATACAAAACCAGACCCGGTAAGGCAGGAGGTGCTGCAACAGTAATTGTAACCAGTGCAGAAGTGCTTAAGGCGGGAGAACCATTGTCAGTTGCGATAAAAACCAGTTGATAGGTTCCAACCTGAGCCTCATTCGTTGACCAGGAGAAAGTCTCACCATCAAGTGAAGCACCCTCCGGAATATTTTCCAGGCTTATACCAATGCTGTCTCCATTCTCATCACTGACCATAAGTTGGAATGTAACAGTGTTCCCAGCAATAGCATCCATCGCTGCAGGAGCCGTGATTACCGGGGCGACATTGGGAGGTGGATTAATGATTGCAAGTAATTCGAGTGCCTTGTCAAGTAACGCTGGATCAAAGCAGTCATCAAACTTCTCTTTTGTGATAAGTGATTCTATTTTTTTTATAAGTGTCTGGATCAGAGCTTCTGCCTGGGTAAATTTTTCATCATCTATGGCTTTTTTTACCAGTTCCAGTAATCTGAGCAGATCCTTATCGGTTCGGCAGTTTAGTTTAAGCTGTTTAACCGCTTCTGTAGTACAGTCTCCAATCTCTTCAATCTGACTCGTTTTTGAATAAACCTGCTGAGTAGCCTGACCCTCTTCTTCAACTGCTGTAGCAGTCGTATCATTATTTCCTATCAGACAGCCAGTCATAAAGCCGGTTACTGTCAAACAAACTGCTGTCATTACTAATTTTCTCAACATTTATTTCCTCTTTGTTATACTGTTAATATAACAAGAGTATAGCAAAATCATAACTGATGCAGTGTGCAAATTTTATAGAACAATTCGGTGAGCATTGTTATCAAAAATATGATAAAGGAAAAGATGTGAATCTGGATGTTCTGCTGGTTATGTGAAAAATATTCCAGTAAGATTTTAAAGATTTATGAGGATGAGGTCCTGAAATTGCTACTGACCAACTCTTATAAATCAATATATTCATTTTGTGGATACACAAGACCTTCTTTGGAAGAATTGGCGATTATAGCATGAATTACTTGATTATGAAGATGAAAAGTTCCTTACAGCTCCACGGGATTTTCCAACTGTAAGGCAATTTCGAATATCTGGTTTCTTCCATAAGCTAAAAATATAGCCAACCGGAAATAATTTTTAACTTAAGGTGACACATTTATCTTCTTCCGGTGTTTAAATAAAGGAAACCATTCAAAGGAACACAAAACATGAAGTTACCCATTATATTAAGCCTGTTTATCACCCTCACTTTCAGTGCTGGTGCAAATGAGAATACGGACAAAAACAGTGAAACAAGTGATACCATTTCCTCACGAATTAATCAGGACACGTGGTATTATAATTATAGCGAGCAGTTTGACCAACCCACTCAAACATCCCTTCTGTTCAACTTCTCCAGGGAAAACGTAAAAGGAAGCCAAATTTCAATTTTTACAAATTTTGCGAACAAAAATGTTAAAAATATACAGTTAGCCTGGGGGGTAAATCATACGAATAAACAAGTTGATGGTGCTCAGATTTCGGGTATACTTAACATTGCTCATCAGGTAGACGGATTCCAATTAGCCGGTGAAATCAATTTCGCAAAAAAAGTAGACGGTTGGCAAGTGGCCAACATAAACATGGCAGATACTATCAAAGGTGTCCAACTCGGGCTTTTTAATTTTGCAAACCATATCGATGGATCTACTATCGGCTTTTTTAACTACTCCAAAAATGGATTACTGCATCTCGATATTTTAACGAGCGAAAGCGGTATGAATATGTTAAAATTCGCAACAGGAAAGACTTTTTTCACGTCTTATACATTGGGGTACACTTTTGATAGCGAAACTAATCCTTATCGCATCGGGATGGGATTTGGCTACCATAAGGATATGAATAAACTCTTCTTTGAAGGAGAATTCAACGGAAGCTTAATCCTCGATAACCAGACAAAATGGAGTAAAGTTGAAGATCTCTGCGACAACTCACAAAAGCATTGCAAAGAAATCCGTCATAACAGTCTCTATTCTCTGAGTGCCCGCTTAGGCTGGGAACTGTTCTCAAACCTGAGCCTTTTCGGAGGACTTAATTACAACTGGCTTGATACGGATGAACACGGACCGTTGATGAATCCCTGGTCAGACCGGATGACAGCCGACTATAATGACTTTCATTCCTGGCCCGGTTTTGAGCTTGGCGTGAGGATAGGACGGTAAAATACAACTCTTGTTTTACGTCTATTTCTTTCTACAAATGACATAGATGGAATCATCTTCTTCCATTTCTTTGTATCGTTTCATTTCTAAAATATCCCAATGTTTCACAAAGAGTTCGGTAAGTAGTGATTCATTATAATTTACGGAAAATAACTCCCCGTATTCTTCTGTATCATTACCATACCAAAAGGAATGTAATACGATTCCATTCTTATTCATGATAGAATGTTGTCGTTGTACTGACGTTTTACATTCTTGTCTGGCGAGGTGTATTAACACCTTGTTACTGTATACCGCATCAAAGGTTTTATTGGTATTTATTGATATGGCGTCTAATGATAGCACATCAAAATCAGGGCTTTTTGATTTTAGATTTTCAACAAAAACGGGAGAGCTATCTGACGCGGTAACCTTGTATGTTGCATTAATTATTTCAGAATCTTTACCCTCACCCATTCCCAATTCTAACACGGTTGATTTCGGTGATAAATATTTCCCCATTTTATTTATGAGGAATGTTCCATCAAATCCAATAGAAGATTGAATGTATTGCTCAACGTTTTTGGGGCTTTTATAGTAGTTCATGATTTTTCTCAATTTTTCTGTAAATGAATATTGTATTCCTTCTCTCTTTACCTTGATGCCGAAGCGGTGCAGTTTTACTGCACTCACTGTAGCACCTTGTTAGAAGGAATAATATTAAAGTCTAATCTTCCTGGTTACCAATCAAACGGTAGGCTACTGCACCGAGCAAGCCTCCAATTATTGGCGCAACCCAAAAAAGCCAAAGCTGCCCAATTGCCCAGTCACCTACAAACACGGCAACACCAGTACTCCGTGCAGGATTTACTGAGGTATTCGTAACAGGGATACTTATCAGGTGGATGAGAGTCAGGCATAATCCTATTGCTATAGGTGCTAAACCCTTTGGGGCACGCTTGTCCGTTGCACCAAGGATAACCATAAGAAACATCATCGTCGTGACCACTTCTATTGTTAATGCAGCCAATAAACTATATCCGCCTGGTGAGTGTGCACCATAGCCGTTTGAAGCGAAACCTGCGGACAATTCAAAACCCGCCTTACCACTTGCAATGAGATACAAAATACCACCAGCTGCAATCCCGCCCAAAACCTGAGAAGCGATGTAAGGGAGAATGTCTTTTGCGGGAAAACGACCGCCGGCCCAGAGACCAATGGAAACGGCTGGATTGAGGTGACAGCCAGATATGTGTCCTATGGCAAAGGCCATGGTGAGGACGGTAAGACCAAATGCTAAGGATACCCCAAGGAAGCCTATTCCTAATTCCGGGTACGCAGCAGAGAGAACGGCACTACCGCAACCACCAAAAACCAGCCAAAAGGTTCCAAAAAATTCCGCGCCATATTTTTGCATACTATTCTCCTTTCTATTGTTGACCTTCCAGATATTATTTTAAAATACGTTTATAAAGCTGGATGACAATCAAATGAACGCTTTGTTTCTCCAAGAAAATATATACCTGGACAGTGGAATGAGTTGGCCAAGGAGAATTGGGGGTTAAAGCTTGAATTGGTTTATTTTGACGGGGGATAGGGGAAGAGCTGTTTTGGTT